>JBCECD010000120.1:0-3182 GCA_039206745.1 Bdellovibrio sp.
CGCCATCGGGTCACGCTGCTCTACAGGAAATGATAAGTCAGAGCTGCAAAATGATTTAAAAACTCGTCGTCCGAAAGACGATGACGAAAACGTCCGGTCCGTAGCATAATCGGCATGGTATCCAGGGAAGTGAAAAAAGAGGAAGTATCGCTGTTGACTCAATGCAAAAACGACAGAGTTCGAGACGGTTCTGTTTGGTTCTCTCCGGCACTCTCTTTTAGGATGAAGTTTATGAATTCAGCAACGACCTTAGAAATATTGGGCACGATCTTTTTTACATTGGCAGTTTTGCACACTTTTATGGTGGGAAAGATCAATCAGTGGGCGCATCGTTTTCCTAAAGGCTCGCTTCTGGCGAGCACTTTGCATTTATGCGGTGAGATCGAATTGGTGTTTGCTATATGGGCGGCTCTGTTTATGGGTTTATATGTGACTTTGGAGGGATGGAGTGAGGCCGTGGCCTACCAAAACTCTCTGTACTTCATGGAACCGTTTTTTATTTTTGTGATCATGGTGATCTGCTCAACGAGACCGATTTTAACAGCGGCCCGCCATGGGATTTTAGTGGTGAGCACTTTTCTGCAAAAGCTATTGCGAACACCGGTTATCATCACAGATGTGGCGGTGGTTTTGATCCTCGGCTCTTTAAGTGGGAGTTTTATTACAGAACCCGCAGCTATGACTGTGACGGCTTTTTTATTGAATTCAATGCTGCAAAAAGCAGGGCCGCGTTTGCTCTATGCTTTGTTGGCTGTGTTATTCGTGAACATCTCTGTGGGGGGGGCATTGACTCCATTTGCTGCGCCTCCTATTTTGATGGTGGCGGCGAAATGGAATTGGGATTTTCATTTTGTGTTCACGCATCTGGGATGGAAGAGCATAGTCATTGTGGTGATCAACACTCTTTTGCTGACTTTTGTTTTTCGTAAGCAGTGGAGTGAGAGCTGCATCTCCTTGCAAGAAGTGGAAAAGCGACTGTCGGGAGCTCAAGCCCCCATTCCTTTCGGTGTGACAGTTCTGCATTTGATTTTCCTGGTGGGCATTGTAATCACGGGGCATCACCAGAATGCCTTTTTGGGTATTTTTCTCTTATTCTTGGGTGTGGCGACGGTGACTCAAAGATATCACGACAGTTTGCGTTTGAAGGAGAGTTTGCTTGTGGCAATGTTCCTGGGCGGGATCATTCAGTTCGGTGCTTTTCAGAAATGGTGGCTGGCGCCCTTGTTGGGAGGTATGAGCGATTTGATGTTGTTTCACGGGGCTGTGGGACTGACGGCTGTGACCGACAATGCGGCTTTGACTTATCTAGGATCGCAGGTCGAGGGCCTCAGCGATTCAAGCAAATACGCCTTGGTGGCCGGGGCAGTAGCCGGAGGCGGACTGACAGTGATTGCCAATGCTCCGAATGCCGCCGGATATTCGATTCTCAGCCATCAGTTTTCGGGCGGACTGAAGCCCTTAAACCTTTTGCTGGCGGCCTTAGTGCCGACAATTGTCGCTGTTTTATGCCTGTGGTGTTTGTAGATATGTATGTTAAATAAATTTGTCCCCAATATACACCCTCTAGGCCGAATATTTATTACAAAAGGGATGGATTTTCCCCTAGGAAATAATCTAATATCACTCGATGGAGTTTATAAGCCATATTTTGTTTAATATTTCCAACGATGCGATAGTGATTCTCGATGGAAATGGAATTCCATTAAAAACCAATAACGTATGGGTCCAAGAGGTGGGATGGACCGAAGGAGAGTTGTTGCAAAGCTCTCTTCTGAATTGGGTCCATCCGGAGGACTTGGCGCGGACAGCGAGCCTGCTGCAACGATGCCGTCAAGGCGAGTTGGTTCAGGGACTCCTGAACCGGATTTTGTGTCGTAGCGGAGTGTACAAGCACTTCAGTTGGAATCTTCAATATGACAGCACTCAGAATCATCTCTATGCCGTCGCTCAAAATATCACACGTCAAATGGTGGACGATCAGATCACGCGCAAAGCTCATCATGCGGCGAAGCTCGGAACTTGGAGTTATGATCCTAGCGAAAAGAAAATTGTGTGGTCTTCTGAAATGTATTCCCTGTTCGAAGTCAGCCCTGAGGACTTGAATTTGCCTTTCGATGGCGGAATTTCCTGCATTGCCCAGGAAGATCAATCTAAACTCAAAGAGGCCTTCAAAGCCCTGCTCAAGAGGGCAGAGGACTACGACATCGAACTGATGGGAGTGACGCCTGCCGGACGGACTTTTCCTATTCGGATCATGGGCTCTGTCTTCAGAGAAAATGGTATTGTGGTCCGAGCTTTCGGAGTGGTACAGGACATTTCCAAAAACAGAGAAGCTGAAAAGGCGCTGAAATATCAAAAGCATTTTTTGGAAGCTCTTTTAGATGCATCCCCCGCTATCATCTTCGCCAAAGATTTAGAAGGACGTTACACTTTGGTGAACCGTCAGTTTGAAATCCTCCTGCGGAAAAAAAGAGAGGCCTTGATCGGCAAAACAGATCAGGACCTCTTCAGTCCACGCGATGCGCTTCATCACGTGCGAGCTGACGATGAAGTTCTAAAGCTCAAGCAAACGCTGTGTTTTCAAGATAAGATTCTGCTGCCAAACTGTGAAGAGCGCCACTATCTCTCGGAAAAGTTTCCTCTGATAGACGAAGAGGGGCAGGTGTATGCTCTGGCGGGAGTGGCCACGGATATCACAGATTTTTATCGGGCTCAGCAAGAGCTTATGAACGCCAAAGAGGCTGCCGAAGCGGGCACGCGGGCGAAGTCTGAATTCCTGGCCAATATGAGTCACGAAATTCGCACGCCGATGAATTCGATCATGGGTATGGCGGAATTACTTCTGGAAACGCCACTGGATGAGGAACAGCGCGAGTTCATCACTGTCTTACGCCGGGCCTCAGGAAATCTCCTTGGTATTATCAATGATATTCTCGATCTCTCCAAGATTGAATCGGGAAAGATGTCGCTCGAGTTCATTCCGTTCTCTCTGCGGGAGACCGTGGATAAGTCACTGCAAATTTTGCAGGTGAAGGCTTTGGAAAAAAATCTGGAACTGGCAGCACGTATCGAGGCCGATGTGCCGGATATCTTGCTAGGAGATTCCATTCGCTTGCAGCAGATCTTAATCAATCTCATTGGCAATGGCCATTTCGACTAATTCAGTAACAGGGAGATGTTTC
>JBCECD010000120.1:3192-6670 GCA_039206745.1 Bdellovibrio sp.
TCTTAAAATTGCCAAGGATCCGCAGCGGGCTCAGTTCATGCGCTTTGAGGTTGTCGACACCGGCATTGGCTTGAATCCCGATCAGATTCGACTCTTCGAACGCTTTTCTCAAGGAGATTCCTCGATCACGCGTCGTTTCGGGGGAACAGGCTTGGGGTTGAATATAAGTAAGCAACTTGTGGAAAAGATGGGCGGGCAAATCGGCGTCAGCAGTGAGCTTGGAAAAGGGGCTTGTTTCTTTTTCACTTTCCCTGTGCAGGACGCATAAAAAAACCCACAAGTTCGAAAACCTGTGGGTCAGCAAGGAGTCCCTCTTTAAGTTAATAAAGAGAACTCACTGAGAGAAATTAGTGACCAGCAGGAGCTGTTGCAGCTGGAGCAGCTTTGTCACCTTTTTTATCGTGCTTTTTAACTTCTTTTTTTCCTTGAACTGGAGCTTGAGTTTCTACAGGAGCAGCAGCAGTTGCAGTTTTAGTTGTAGCAGGCTCATTAGCTTGAGCAACAACACCAGCGAAAACAAGAGACATCAAAACAGAAGCGATTTTCATAGTAACCTCCTAATGGTTCTTTGTGAGCTTCGTTAATCGAACTAAGAACATCCTAGCAGAAGAGGTTAAATCTGTGATTAAAAGAAGATTAAATGTTTTTAATTGTAAAAATAAATCGCGCCCCATTTCCAGAATGATTTTCTGCACTGAGTTTCGCGTTATGAAGAATGGCGATCTTTTGAGCGATGGCTAATCCTAAGCCAAAACCTTTCACTTTGGTCTCAACTTGAGAACCTCGTGAAAAGCGATCAAAGACAAAGGGAAGAGTGTCCGCAGGAATGCCTGGTCCTTGGTCGTCTACAATAAGTTCACTTTCTGAATCTTTCCAATTCAGAGTCAATGATACGGCATCGCCGACGGGGGAGTACTTGATGGCGTTCTCAATGATATTGATCACCAGATGTAAAAGCAGATCATAATCTCCTCGGATCTGACGTCGATCTTCTGAGGACTCATTGTGAATGTGAACTTTCAACTTGATATCTTTTGACAGGGCTAGTTTCTCACAGCGAGACAAAGCCTCAAACACCACTTCATCCAAATACAGATCCTGTAAATTCATTGCGCCCAAGCCAGCATCGACGCGAGAAAGCAAAAGCATTTCGCGGACAACATTGGATAAATTATCGACCTCCTGCAGAGCGCTGTTAATAAAAAGATCCACATTTCGCGTCTCACTTTTTTTCAACAACTCCAGCTCGCTGCGCATGATCGTCAGTGGCGACAGCAGTTGGTGAGAGGCATCGGCGACAAAGCGTTCCTGACTATGGAAGGCCTGCTGAATACGGTCGAGCATTTCATTTAAAGTCAGTGCGAGCTTGCGGATCTCATCATTGGCCTTGGGGATTGGAACTCTTTGCGAGAGTTCGCTGGCCTTGATGTTCTTGGCAATATTAATCATATTGTTAACGGGATTCAAGGCCCGTGCCGAGAGAAACAATCCGCCCAGCGTTGCCAGCAGAAGAATCACTGGAATCCCTACTTGCAACAGAGTGAGGCGCTGACTGATTTGAGTTTCCAAAAGAGTCATAGGCACGGCAATTTGCAAAAGCAGTTGCGGTTCGGCGGCATTGTCGAGAGGAAAAGAAATCAAACGGTAGGAGTCTGCCTCCGCTGACGGAATATTGATGATGTGTTCAATTGTGCGATAGGTCGCCTCTTCGCCTTTCCAAATGCGCTCGAAATCTTTTTTATAAGGAGGATTGAATTCACCAAAATTTCCCACGCGAGCCAAAACAGCGCCAGAGCTGTGGCGCACTTGAATCAAAGCTGTCCCTAAGGGAAAGGGTAGAATTTTCCCATGATCCAGGCGCAACGGGGGGAAGTTCAAGTCTCCCTTCACACCGATTTCAATCCCTTCCGAGACATCCACAGCATAATTGAAGAGAGCATCGTCAAAATCCTGTTGAAGAGTGTCGATCATCATCTTGAACAGGAACATATTAAATAAAATAGTGATCGTTCCAAAGATGACGACAAAGATGAGAGACAGGCGTAGACGGATGCTAAACCTTGAGAACATAGCCCGTTCCCACAACTGTATGAATCAACTTTTTAGAAAAAGGAGCGTCAATTTTTTTGCGCAAAAGATTGATATAGACGTCGATGACATTGCTTTCCGAGTCGAAGTGAATATCCCACACATGCTCAGCAATGGACACGCGGCCCAAAGGTCTTTCAGGATTTCTTAAAAAATATTCGAGCAGGGCGAACTCTTTGGTGGTCAATGAAATCTCTTGGTTCTCGCGTCGCGCCTTTCTCTGAATCAGATCTAACTCCAAGTCCGCATATTTTAGAACATTCGTGACGGGCTGTGCGCCGCCGGGACTTTTCCGGCGCAACAAGGCCCGTACGCGGGCGTGCAACTCGTCAAAGGAGTAGGGCTTTGTCAAATAGTCGTCGGCCCCGGCGTCAAGGCCATGCACTTTGTCTTTTGTTGTCGCGAGAGCTGTCAGCATCAGAATAGGCCCGTCATAACCATCCCGACGCAAATGTCGAGCTGTATCAATACCACTCTGATCAGGCAGCATCACATCCAGGATAACAAGATCGTAATCACCTTGAGCCATAAAGGACTCCGCAGAGCCACCACACTCAGCGATGTCCACCGCATAGCCGACTTCGTTGAGGCCTTGCTTAAGAAAGTTAGCCATTTTCATTTGATCTTCAACGACTAGAATCCGCATGGGCCGGTCCTTTCTGCTGGTTTTTTTCAATCATGAAATAGTAATCTAAAATACTCATCAACGACTTATATCGTACTGACAAACGTTTTTGATGCTCATTCTCTGTCCCCGGGATCAGGCGTTCATAGTCGCCTTGCCAGTTGAGAAAGTGATCCTCCTGCAGAGCTTTGCCAGTCAGCACGCCGCCACTGCGATCGACAATCAGGCGAGAGGCGTTGATGGCAAAATCCCCTGTGGCGGAAAAAAGATCCCGTCCTAAAGAGTCATATTCTTGATTGGAGAGAGCCAAATTATAGAGGGTTGGAGCAATATCAGCCTGCGACCCAAAACTTTCCGGATCTAATTTTTTACGAATGGCTGGTGGCATGTAAAGATAAAGAGGCACCGAGCCTTTTTGCAGAAGCTCCTGCTCGCTGAAGTTGACAATCCAAAAAGTGTGATCGCCTGTGACCGCAATGATCAGGCGATCTTTGAGTGGAGAGTTTTTCACCTGATGTAAAAACTCCGCCAGTTTGTCTGTCGAATAGCGATAAGTGGCGAAGCGTTGTGCGCTCAAGGCGGAGTCTACAATCAATCTTTTTTGCAGTTCCGCCGGGATCTGCAGGGCAGGACGCGAATAGCTTGCGGGCAGTTGATAGGGCGGATGATTGGTTGTGGTCATTGCCAGAATAAATTGCGGTTCGGAGGCTTCCTGCAAAGATTTGAGAAGATAGCGGAACAGATCCTCGTCGTAGAGGCCCCAGT
>JBCECD010000121.1:0-1031 GCA_039206745.1 Bdellovibrio sp.
TTCATCATTCTCATCAGCGGAGTCGCTCTTTTTCTCTATGGCATGAGTTTAGCTTCTTCGTCTTTGGAAAAACTCATGGCAGGCAAGATCACCTCCCTGCTCAACCATATCTCCAAAAGTAAATTTCTCGCCATCCTGACCGGTGTTGTTCTGACCACCCTGATGCAAAGCTCTGGCGCCGTGACCTCCATGCTGGTCGGTCTCGGCTCTGCACGGGTGATCAACCTGCGGCAGGTGATGGGCGTGATCATCGGAACCGCCATCGGCACAACTCTCACTGTGCAATTGATCTCACTGGACCTGGGACAGTTTGCTCTTCCGGTTTTTGCTATTGCCTTCGCTTTTTATTTCAAAGCGAAAAAGACTGTTTTTAAGAATCTCTCCCTGGTTTTTATGGGCTTCGGCTTTTTGTTTTTAGGTCTGAATATGATCTCCGCTTCGGCCCATCATTTTGCCGAAAATCCTATGCTGACGGATATTTTTCAGAGCGTGCGAGACAATCCCGGCTACTCCCTGCTGATTTCGATTGTCTTTTGCGCTTTCGTGCAAAGCAGTGCTGTCACCATCGGTTTGGCGATGAGCTTGGCGATGGTCAATGCCATCACTTTCTATGATGCGATGATTTGGGTTTACGGCGCCAATATTGGCACCACTTCTGTCGCCCTGATCGCGGCGGCGGGAGGAAATTATATTGGCCGGCAAGTGGCCTGGGCTCATTTCTTTTATAAAACGATCAGCGTGGTGGTCTTCTATCCTTTCACTCAAATTTTTATCGACTTTCTGCTGACCTTCGACACCACCATGTCTCGCTCCATCGCCAATGCCCACTTGATTTTCAATGTGCTCTCTGCTGTTTTATTCTATCCGTTTATCAACAAAGGGGCGGAACTGATTGAAAAAATGTTTCCCAAATCCTCCTCTGAAGAGTTTGGAACTGAGTTCGTCAACCTCAACAACTATGAGAGTTCAGCCTTGGCGGTCTCCTACGCCAACCGTGAGATCATGCGTACTGCGGATATTGTGCTGGGCAT
>JBCECD010000121.1:1041-6661 GCA_039206745.1 Bdellovibrio sp.
TGATCAAAGACTCCATACGACTTTTTGAAACCAATGACCCTAAAGACTTCGATTCCATCAAGGATCGCGATAATAAGGTAGACTTCCTCTATCGAGAAACCAAAATGTTTTTGCTCGATCATGCGAACAAGTCCAACACCGTCGTCCATCAAAATGTGATGGATATGATCATGTTCCTGAGCGATCTGGAAAGAGCCGCAGATGCCATCGACATCAACATCCTGGCTTTGGCGATAAAAAAGAATGCCCTGAAACTGGAGTTCTCTGAAGAGGGCTGGCAGGAAATCCGCCAGATGCATGCCCATGTTGTGAAGGTGGCAGCGATGGCTATCAACTCCTATCAAAGCAAAGAGCTCACCGAAGAAGCCATCCAACTGAAAAGAGATCTTGCAAAAACTGAAATTTCTTTGCGGGAGAATCACATCAGCCGCCTCAATCGCGGCATTCACACCTCGATCAATACCAGTTCAATTCACTTGGATCTTTTAAGCGAATACCGCCGTATCGCCAGCCTTCTTTGCAACCACGCCTACAACCAGAGGACCACATGACACAACAGGGACTGACCACTATCGGCCTGCTTTTTCTCTCAAACATCTTTATGACCTTCGCCTGGTATGGGCACTTGAAAAGCCTCCGGGAGTCTGCCCTTTGGATCGCCATTTTGGTGAGCTGGGGGATTGCGTTTTTTGAGTACCTACTGCAAGTCCCCGCCAATCGCATCGGTTTTTCTCAATTCACTCTGCCACAGCTGAAAATCATCCAGGAAGTCCTCACCATGGTGGTTTTTGCCGGTTTTTCCGTTCTCTACATGAAACAGTCTCTGCGTTTGGATTTTTTATGGGCAGGCCTCTGCCTGATCGGGGCCGTCTATTTTATTTTTAGGTCTCCATAAAAAACTTCCCTTTTTCATATCAATTTAAGATATAATGTAAATATATGAAGTTCATTTATATCCTGGAAGATGATGAACGCACCCGCAAGGATCTGTATGAAACACTGAAAAGTATAGATCCTCATCTCCATATTCGCTTTTTTCTCAGTCTGGCTCAATTTCACGATTGGCTCAAAGTCGCTCTTAAGGATGGCGCGAAAGCCCTCGCCCAAGGTGGACAAAAGTATCAATCCGACAATTCCATGGATCCCAACCCTTCTGTTACAGATGAATTGCGTCTGGTGATCGCTAAGAATGAGTTTCTCGGCGTGCAAAATATGGGGCTCTTACGTCGAGCGCGGGATTTTTTCATCCGCAAAAAGATGTGCTCAGAGCAGGAGCCCACAGCCTTGATTCTAACAGCCTTCGACAGCCCGGACTTTGATATCGGCCTGGCGGAAGAGCGCATTATCAACAATGTCATCTTTAAGCCCTTTGATAAATTGATTTTAAAACAGCATATCGAGTATGCCTTGACGGGCCACCATCCTGTTCAATCCACCACCGTGGCTTCCATGCAAATTCACTCCACCATTGAAATGCTGAAAGAGGTTCCACTCAACACCATGTCTGAAGTGGGTTTTACCACTTTGAACAATCACGAGATCCCTCTGGGGTCCTTCAGTAAATACTACAGTGAGATCTTCCGCACAGATGATAAAAAAAGTCTCTATGCCTATTGCAAATCCTGCATGGAGCTTTCACCTAAAGAGTATCTCTGTGAGTTCCATTTTTTTGGTGCTGACAGCAAACAAATAAGCCAAATCCGTCGGCATATTTTGCAGAACAAGGGACATCAGGAACAGACGCTGCAAAATGCACCTGGCGGGCGTAAGATACAAATTCTGGTTCTCGATGAAGATGAGAACGCCGCCAATGATATCAAAGCCACTTTGATGGAAAAGATGGGAAATGCGCAAGTGTATGTCTACACTCTCGCCGCTCAGATGCTCTCCGACATCGGCGATAAAGACACGGTCCATCGCCAGCAATTGCCTGAGAAAATAGATCTGGTCTTTGCCAGCATCGAAACTTTTGAAGTGGAAAAAAAGAAGCGTTGGGAAAAGATCTGCCAAAGCCTTAAAGACCGCGCCAAAAACAAGGGCTTTGAACTCAAGACTTTACCGGATCTCTATATCACCTCACGCAAAAAAATCCCTGTCGAGGAGATCAAGGATCTCTTCTCCTGGGCCAAAGAGGTTTTCTTCCTGCCTTTTGATAAGTCCTATGTTTTCAAAAAATTATTGTTGCAGCAATCCACTCTGCTCAACAAGGAGTCGGCTTCGCTGTACAGCATGACAGAAAAGACTTCCATCAAGGTTGCAAACCCGGTTGAGATCACGCAAATTTCAGAGGCGGGATTGATTCTGAAATACTATCGCTCCATCAGCATCGGCTCTTTCCGCGAGTTCATCCTGTGGCGACCGAAAGAGCTCGAAACTCCAGAAATCATTGGCACTGTGAATTTCAACGAAAAAGATAAAGGCGGAGGCGCTTACTTCCTCAACCACTTTGTCTTCTTTGGAATGAAAGATCACTATCTCAAGCACATTCGGCTTTGGCTTTTGGACGCCTATATTAAAACCAAAGATCCTTCTTAGAGTTGCAGCCTTGCTAGAAAAGACTAAAACATCCTTTAGCGAGCCTGGATCAGCAGCTCGCTCAGTAATAAGATCGCATCACAGCCAAGAGAGTCGATCCTCAGATGCAATCCCTTTGTCACAAGCTCTCATCTTCGATCTTCTTGCGCTTTAACAGCAACGAATTGCTGACAACAGAGACCGAGCTCATCGCCATGGCGGCCCCTGCAATCACAGGATTTAACAGCCCTAATGCCGCCAGGGGAATACCCAGCACATTATAGATGAAAGCGAAGAACAGGTTCTGGCGTATTTTACTCAAGGTGATGCGCGACAACTCCACGGCTTGCACCACCGACTGCAAATCATTTTTCATCAAGGTCACATCAGCGGTCTCAATCGCAATATCCGTCCCTGAAGACATCGAAAAGCTCACATCTGCCATCGCCAAGGCAGGAGCGTCATTGATCCCATCTCCTACCATCGCAACACATTTGTATTTTCTTTTTAAAGCCACCACCACGCCTGCCTTTTCAGAGGGTTTCACACTGTGACGGTACTCATCCAAACCCACCTGCCGAGAGATCTCGCGCGCGGTCCCCTCATTGTCTCCAGTAACCATCAGGACCTTCACACCTCTTCTTTGTAAACTCTCGATGGCCTTCTTCGAGCTTTCACGAACTTGATCAGCAACAGCAATCACACCTAAAACCTTTTCCCCGGTTGCCAGAACCATTAAACTTTGCCCGCGCGACATCATTTCGCGAAGAGGTCCTTCAGCCATAGAGTGTTCTTCCTGAATCCACTCGGGCTGACCTAAACGATAAAAAACACCCTCAAGAGTTCCTTCGACACCTCGACCAGCAATAGAACGAAAACCGGCATTGGGCAGCAAAGAGAGATTTTTTTCTTTGGCCGCTCTGACAATAGCTTGAGCCAACGGATGAGAAGATCCCTCTTCAAGGCTGGCCGCCCAGCGCAGAATGTCTTCTTCTTTGCTGCGGGCTTCTAAAGCCAGCACTTGGGTAACCTGCGGTTGGCCCTCCGTGATGGTTCCGGTTTTATCTAAGATTAAAACATCTATTTTTTCTGCCAGCTCCAAAGCTTTAGCATCGCGGAATAAAATCCCTGCCCCAGCTCCTTTGCCGATTCCCACAACAACAGCCGTCGGCGTTGCCAACCCCAAAGCACAAGGACAGGCGATAACAAGAACCGACACCGAAGAAATAAATGCCGCTGTTAGATCTCCCGTCCACCACCAGGTGATTAAAAAAGTGAAAGCACTGATACTCACCACAACAGGCACAAAGACACTGGAGATCTTGTCAGCCATCCGTTGTATTGGTGCCTTCGAGCCTTGCGCCGCTGTGACGATTTTTATAATTTGCGAAAGTTGGGTGCGCGTGCCCACACCTGTGGCTTCAATCTGCAAAGCCCCTTCCTGATTTAAAGTGGCCGCATAAACCCGATCCCCGGCTTTTTTTACTACCGGCAAACTTTCTCCTGTCAACATCGACTCATCGACAGCGGAAGCACCTTCCACGACAACACCATCCACAGGGATGGCTTCGCCATTTTTTACCAAGACCACATCCTGAGCCTGCAATTTATCAACTGAGATCTCCTGCCAAACGCCGTCTTTCTTCACCAAAGCCTTTTTGGGCTGGAGACGCAGAAGCCCCTCCACCGCCTCGGAGGTTTTTCCCTTGGCTCGACTTTCTAATAATTTTCCAAGGAGAATCAAAGTGATCACCATGGTGCTGGCTTCAAAATAAACATGCTGATGATGCCAATTCAAGGCCGTGACCACCGCACTTAAAAAGTAAGCCATGGATGTTCCCAACGCGACCAGGACATCCATGTTCGCGGTCTTGGCACGAAGAGCATAATAAGAACCGCGATAAAATCTCCACCCTATCCAAAACTGTACCGGTGTCGCCAACAACCATTGCAGCTGGCGGGGGATCCACTCCCGATGCTCCTGTCCTCCCCCACTGAACATCACAATCATCTCAATCAAAAAGGGCAGAGTTAAAAGCACTGAGAAAATAAAATGTCTTTTTTCTTTTTTGTATTCGAGCTCAGCTTCTTGCTGAGCTTTGGCCACTTCAACCTCGGAATCCAGAGCAAAAGCCCGATAGCCCGCCTCCTGCACTGCCGTGATCAAAGCTTGCGCAGAGATCTTGTTTCGATCGTAGACAACATGCGCTCGCTCCGTGGCAAAGTTAACCGAAGCCTGAACGTCTGACAGAGCGTTGAGGGATTTTTCGACTTTGGCAGCACAATTCACGCAGGTCATGCCGACAATTTGCAACTCGGTTTCGGAGGGGCCCACGTCTCTTTCTGACGCATTTTCTTGTGAGGTGGAGATGGAGTTCTTCATAAAGGCACTATAGCTCTTTTAAAGCCAGACTTCAGTAAAACTATTTTTTCTTTTTTGTCACAAACTCTTCAGTCTCTTCCTATTCTGCTAAAAGGGCTCTGCACTCATTCCCCTCTATCAAGAAAGGTCTGTTATGAAAGTATCTCTCACGCTGCTGCTTCTGAATTTGTTAGCTGGCTCCCTTGCCGGAGCCCATGGTGAAGAGAATCCCGGTCCCCATCAGGGACATATTCGTATGCCCGGGGCCTTTCATACAGAACTTGTTTTGGATGACAAACAAGAGGCTCATATCTATTTGTTAGACATGAATTTTCAGAATCCCAGCGTGAAAGACTCTCACATAGAGCTCTCAGCCCAGAACGGCAAGAGCATTGTTCCCTTTCAATGTTCGATTATGGACAACAGCCATTTTCACTGCATTCCTGCAAAAAAATATCCACAAAAAGGAAAATTGGTGTTGAAAGCCACTCGCGAAAAAATGGCTGGGCATGAAATCAGTTATCCCCTGCCCCTGAAACCCTTCAAGGGAGAGGCAAAGCCTTCCTCACACCACACTCATTAATATCGAGACTACCCGACCGGGCGAACTTTTTGCGTTGCCAGAGTCATAGTAATAAATTCTTTGCGGAAGAGAGCCATCACATCTTCCGCCACTCGGCGAGGCTCAAGCTGAAGATCTTCCAAACTCAAGGTTTTAACCGGTGTCCCGCGATTCGTGATATT
>JBCECD010000122.1:0-6623 GCA_039206745.1 Bdellovibrio sp.
GCGCTGCGCTGGTAAAGCTGGCAGGAAAGTTTACCCTTTGTCTCACCCGCATCAATATCCGCCGGCGCCACATAAAACTGAAATAATGCGTGACAAGGCTGCAATTTCATTTCCGAAAGCTCCGCAGGATTCCAGGCAGAAACCATGATCCGGCGCGAATCGGGGGAGTTTTTCAGTTGCTTCAAAACCTCCTGCAACTGGTCGACAGATTTGCCGTTTGCGCCTTGCCAGCTGCGCCACTGCTTGCCGTAAACCGGCCCGAGGTCGCCATTTTCATCGGCCCACTCATCCCAGATCGTCACCTTATTTTCATGCAGATAGCGGATGTTCGTTTCGCCCTTCAAAAACCATAGCAGCTCATGAAAGATCGAACGAGTGTGCAGTTTTTTTGTAGTTAAAAGAGGAAACCCCTCCTGTAGATTAAAGCGCATCTGATAGCCAAACATGGAGATGGTCCCAGTGCCAGTGCGATCTTCTTTTTTCACGCCGTCTTTCAGGACTGTTTTAATAAGGTTGTGATACTGCTCCATAGGCCCTCCTCAGAATACGGTTTCTCATTCTAAAGACGCTTGTTTTTTTGTCCACGTGAAAAATAGTTCCAGATGAATTTACCGCAGGGGCCCAACTCCTTCTGCGAGTGACGCGCGATGTGGCAGGGAATGATTTCTGGCTTTTGCGGAAGTGTCACCAGAGTTTTCCTCTTGATTTCATCGCGCACGAGATGTTCGGGCATGCGACCCCAGCCCAGGCCGGCTTCGAGGAAAGCCTTTTTGGTGAGATAGTCCTGAACACTGAGCGTATTATCTGGATGAGAAATCCCCGCCGAGCGTTGAGAGTTCGGCACTGTACTGGCAAGGATGATTTGGGGATATTTCTTAAAATCATCTTTCGCCATTTTTTTCTTCGCCGCCGCCAGGGCGAGGGGATAGCGATTCGCGCACACCGCTATCATATTCACCTCGAGAAGTTTCTCTGTGAGCAAAAGACTGCGATCATTGAAGATATGGCCGAGAGCCAGATCCGCCCGCTCCCCCAGCAGCTGTTCATCATTACTGAGAACATCATGAATGATTTTGATCTCCGTCTGGGGGAACTGCCGAGAGAAGTCCTTCAGTGCATCCACCAATGTCGGGAGGGGCCAGAGTGCACTGACGGCCAGACGGAGAGTCGGTTCATGTCCTCTTTTTAAAAAATCAGCAGTCTCTGCTAATTCACTGTATTGAAAAAGGACGTCACGAGTCTTTTTCAAAAAAGCTTCACCTTGAGAGGTTAAGCGTGGGCGATACTGAGCCCGGCTGAAAATTTGAAAGCCCAGTTCATCTTCCAGAGAGCGAATAGCATAACTCACGGCGCTTTGCGCTCGATGCAAATTCTGCGAAGCTGCGCGAAAGCTGCCAGTGCTCACAATCATTTCCAGAACCCGTAATTGATCCAGTGTCATATCTGATAAAACTATATCAAAAAATTAGATCAAGTTAATAGAAAAATTATAATTTTTTTAGATCGTCTAGTTTGTTATCCTGAGGCAAGAAAATGATTGATGAAAGGAGGCTTTATGCTTTATCTACGCAAATCCCAAGACCGAGGCTTCGCAGAATTCGGCGGCTGGCTGAAGTCTCGGCATACTTTTTCTTTCAGTGAATACTATGATCCGCAATTCATGGGTTATCGTGATCTGCGGGTGATCAATCAGGACTGGATCGCCGCAGACTCCGGGTTCCCCCTGCACCCTCATCGCGATATGGAAATTATCACTTACGTTTTGAGAGGCACGGTTGAACATCGCGACAGTCTGGGCAATGTCGGGCAAATCAAAGCGGGAGAGATTCAGACCATGCATGCGGGAACGGGAATTCGTCACAGCGAGTACAATCCTTCACGCGATGAAGACTTGCAGTTGTTTCAGATCTGGATTTTGCCGGATGTGCAAGGAGCGCAACCGGGTTACACCCAGCAATCTTTCACGCGTGAACAAAAGCTGAATCAACTCAAATTGCTGGTTTCCAAGTCAGGCCGTGAGGAGAGTCAAAAGATCAACCAGGATGCGGATCTCTATGTGTCTGTTCTGGAAAAGGATCATGAATTGAAATACACCCCCCGTGTCGGAAGAGGTGTGTGGATACAGCTGGCCGAAGGCCGACTCGAAGTGAACGGAACAACTTTGGAGTCAGGCGATGCTTTAGCTGTTGAAGGGGAGACTGAACTGAAGCTCAAAGCCCTGCAAGAAACAGAATTTCTGCTATTTGATCTTCGCTGATAAGGAGCCAAGAAGATATGAAGCGTTGAATGTGATGGCTAGAGGAACACTCTAGCCATCATCAATAATGGAAGTGAATTATTGGAAGTTTTGAACTTGAGCGATGTAGGGCAAATTGCGATAAAACCCCTGGTAATCCAGACCATAACCCACCACAAAGTCATTGGGGATGCTGAAGCCGACATGATCAATCTCACATTTCACTTTCAAAGCATCAGGTTTTTCCAGCAATGCAATGGTCGTCAAGCTCTTCGGTTTGCGTGAGAGAATGGAGTTTTTCAGGTAATTCATTGTCAAACCTGTGTCGACGATATCTTCAACCAGGATGACATGGCAGTTTTCCACCGGGCTCGCCAAATCCAAAGTCACTTTGACTTCGCCCGAAGAAGAAGTGCCGCCGTGATAAGAAGACACTCCAAAGAATTCACAGGTGATATCGGCGGAGATCGCACGAATCAAATCAGAGTAAAACATGAATGAGCCTTTGAGCACGCATACAGCGACCACTTTTTCATTCTTGAATTTTTTGGAGAGAGTCTCTCCCAACTCTTTCACTTTATTTTTAATCTGTTCTTCCGTGATATAAGGTTTCAGGGAAAGGTCTGTCATAGTAAGAATCTCCGTCTGTTAAATACTTACACAAAAGAGTTGTTCATGATTTCGCCAAAGCCGCCCCCGCCGGGAACGATATACTGCTTGTCATTAAGGCCCCGCTCCTGATCCCAAAACTGACCAGGAGTAGATTCTAAAACTGCCTGAGGAGACAGTCCTCGGTCAAGCCTTAAGGCATAGATCACAACGTCAGGATGCGCTTTCAAGAGGTTGCGCAAATACTCCGGAGTGATAATCAGATTCAGAGCGATAAATTTTTTGGCAGGTCCGGCAATATGGTTCTTATAGTGATCAATGGCCGTGATCATGGTGTTGCCGGTGGCGCCCATGGGATCAGGTAGGATGACATGGGCATCTTGAACGTCGCCGCCGATTTTCATGCCCCCGAACTCCGCGCCGGTGACAGCATCTTTGTTGTTTGTCACACGGGCAGCAAAGATATGATCCTGACGAATGTCTTGGGGGTTCAGAGAATAGTGAAGAAAGTTATAGCAGATATGACTGGGATAAGTTCCGGCCCGTGCTAGATTCACGCTGACCGCTTTTTGCCCGGAGGCCACTCGCCGGCTTTTTAAAGATTGCTCCGGATGCATCGCTGTCATCCGCGTTGCCGCCGTAAAATCCTCTACTGCAAATTCGTTATTCAATGTGATGGAAATCAGGTGGGTGTAAAGCACTTCCACCAGACGGTTGATTTCCGGTTGAAAACTTTCCGGGGAGCACAATCTCGCCAGAAGGCCATTGAGAAACGGACTGTCCACAATATGGACCTGAGGACCATAGAGATGTTTGAGTTCTTGCTGAAATGCCATGCTGAACTTTTATTGTTATTAGTTGCCTTTGTCAAAGCCGATAAATATGACGAACTCACTTTCGCCGGAGCGGAAGGCGGGTGAGTTGAGGATTTTATAGATATCAATCGCCGTGAGCTCCGAGTCGTTCTCGAGATGAGACTGGCGCGGCATCACGCCGGAAATAAAGAAACCTGTATCATTATTGATTTCAAAGATTGCGGGAAAGGATTTGCGCTGAATCTCAAAAGTATTAGGGGAGACTTCCTCTTTCCAGGTTCGTTGGATTTCAATATTGCCACGGAGATTGGAGGCCTCAATATCGTTAAGTTCAAAAAACGTGATCATGCCAATTTCGACGCTAGGATTCTGGCGGTCTTTTAAACCATAGAACCACTGCAAAGTTTTAGCACTTTCCAGGGGTCTTTGTTCACGATGTAAAACTTTTACTTGCGGAGCGCCAAGAGCCTTATCCAAACTCGGCAAAATTCCTGCGGAGTAATCACTGAAACTCATAAACTGCCCGGTGCTGCGGCTGGCGGAGATGATTCCGCCTAAACTGCCCCGGCTGACTTCAGCGTAATAAACCACCAGATGAGGGGCCTCCACCTTGGCGGGGGCCCGGGCCTCTGTTGTCTTTGTTGTCGCAGGCGGAGACGCCTGGGGAGTGGTGGGCGTTGCTGTCGCCGTTGTTTCAACCTCTTCTGAAGCCAGGTTGGTTTCCTGTGTATCCACGAAATCCGCCGTTTGATCTGCGGCAGAGGTTGGCAATTGAGCGGCCACCGTGTTGACTTGCACGGAAGAGCTTTTGCGAGCCACGATTCGCGAGGCGTTTTCCTGTGGAGATTTTTTCAAAAGAAAGAGAGTGATGGCTCCACCGACAACGCCCAAAAGACAAAGTTGAGCTGTAGTGCTTGTCATAAAACGCTTCCAGAGAGGAGGAGTAGGAGGTCGGAATGACTCCATATCCACGCCACATTGAGCGCAGTATTTATCTTGAGGTTGTTGAAAACCACAACGTGGGCAGTTGATAAGCATCTCTTACAGACTAAGACAAAGCGACTTGACGCTCAATAGAATTATTCTTACCGTGAAAATCTCACAGGAATTCACGATAAGGGCAAAGCGGCAGTATGAAGAAATATAAACCAGGCTCCGGTGAACGCATTGAGCGCGTTGAAGAAATCACCCCTCCAAAAGTCGAGCTTCCTTTCGCCTTTTCTCCCGAACACTACCCGGTTTTACTCCAAGAAGTGTTGGCCGCTTTTTATCCTTTTCGCAACAAGCCGACTCCGCGCTATTTTGATGGGACCTTTGGTCGAGGTGGACATTATTCTGCGGTGAAACATACGATCCCGCAGATGGTCGCGACAGTCATGGACCAAGATCTGGCCGCTGTGAATTATGCGAAAAGCCAGTTCCAGACGGATGTCCAGGCAGGCCAGTTAAATGTAATTCACGGAAATTTCTCGCAGTTTTCAGATCACAATCTCTCTAACTTTGATATGATGCTCTTAGATCTAGGGGTCAGTTCTCCGCAATTAGACCAGGCTGAACGCGGCTTTAGTTTTTACCAGGACGGCCCTTTGGATATGCGGATGAATCAGCAACAAGGATTGACGGCAGAGGTGCTTGTGAACACGGCCACCGAGAGTGAACTCATTCGAATCTTCAAAGACTTCGGCGAAGTCTATCGTCCTGCGCGCGTGGTGCGTGCGATTGTTCATGATCGCAAGGAAAAAGCATTTCAGTCCACCAAACAACTGGCGGGATTGATTGAACGTGTGGATGGCTGGCAGGTGAAAGGTCATCATCCTGCAACAAAATATTTTATGGCTCTGCGTTTGGCTGTCAATTCAGAATTGGAAGTGGTGGCGACAGCTTTGCCGCGAATGATTCAGGCACTCAACCCCGGCGGTCGTCTGGCGGTGATCTCCTTCCACTCGTTGGAAGATCGTATTGTGAAAAATATTTTCCGTGAAGCTGAGGCTTTTGGAAGATCTGTTTATAAAAAAGTAATCGTTCCCACTCAGGAAGAGTGTGACATCAACTCTCGCTCGCGTTCCGCAAAGCTGAGAGTCTTTGAGAGGAGTGCTCAGGATGAGCTCGGAAAAATTTAAACAACTCAGACCTTTTTTCAGTATTCTTTTAATCATCTTCACCCTGTTCTCCATCGTCTTTTTACAGATGGAGGAGCGTCGCATGGGTTACAGCGTTCTCAAATTGACCCGCGAATATAAAAAAGTGTGGGAAGAGAAGCGGGTCAAAGAGATTGCTTTGGCCAAGGTCACGCGTCCGCAGTTGTTGGATACAATGGCACAACAAAAGTTCACTCTTAAAAAAGTGCAGGCTAATCAGATCATTCACCTGACCGGCCCTGTGGTTAAAGACGTGGTAAAAAAGGATTTGTAATTGAAATCACGAATAGTTGTTATTTTTGCGGGCATCTTATTGTTGGGAGCTATGCTTCTTCTTCGTGCGGCTTATTTGCAGTTTTTGCCGAATGACCGTCTCAACTCCTTGCAGAGTCGTCAATTTCAAACCAAGGTGACATTGCAAGCCCGTCGGGGCGCGATCATTGATAGCAATGGTCGTGATTTGGCAATGTCGACGACGGCCTACTCTTTATATGCGGATCCTAAATTGCTGGACAACCGCAAGGTGGTGGCAAGAAAGCTGGCGAAAGCCTTGGGGCAGTCTTATGACGGCATCTATGCAAAAATCAAAGATCGTCAGCGTCGGTTTGTCTGGATTCAGCGTTGGTTGGATCAGGAGAAAGCGCAAGAGATCAAAAGTTGGGAGATTCGCGGCTTGTCCTTTGTTGAAGAGTGGCGTCGTGTTTATCCGAATGAAACACTTCTTTCGCAAACTCTGGGATTCTTGGGCAGCGAAGGACAGGGGCTTGAAGGTTTAGAATTAGGTTTTAATGCCAGTTTGACTGGCAATCCGAAAAAGGTTTCAGT
>JBCECD010000123.1:0-6613 GCA_039206745.1 Bdellovibrio sp.
CACCTTCGTAGACTGTCAGACGACGCCACGGCGGTGTGAAGTCAATTTCTTTTCCCTGATAAGTCACTTTGGTCGAACCATGCACGGACTTGACCAGATGACAGACCAACTCTTCAAACTGTTTCATTTGATAGTTGTAGTCCGTGTACGCTTCATAAAACTCCAACATCGTGAACTCAGGATTATGAGAGCGGTCAATCCCTTCATTGCGGAAGTTTTTACCGATCTCATAGACTTTTTCAAAGCCACCGACAATCAGTCGCTTCAAGTACAGCTCTGGTGAAATCTTCATATACAATTTCATATCCAAAGCCCGGTGATGAGTGGTGAATGGATGAGCGGCGGCTCCTCCGTAGATCGGTTGCAAAACCGGTGTTTCCACTTCCAAAAAGCCCCGATCATCGAGGAAGCGACGGATCTCTTTAATGATCTTGGAGCGCGTCTCAAAAACCTTGCGGCTGTCCGGATCCGAGATCAGATCCAAGTGACGATGGCGGTATTTAATCTCGACATCCTGTACGCCGTGAAATTTTTCCGGCAAAGGTTCGATAGACTTGGTCAGAATCTGAAAGTTCTTGGCATAGATTGAAAACTCACCTTTTTGGGATTTAAAAACAAAGCCCTCAAAGCCGACGATATCACCCAAGTCCACCAGAGAAAAAGCCGTGCGATCCGCCTCGGACAACTCTTCCGTTTTCACATAAACTTGCACAGTGCCCGTCTGATCCTGCACGTTGAAGAAAGAGGCCTTTCCCATTGCACGCAAGGTCATCAAACGACCGGCCATGCGATAGGAAAACTCAGGTTTTTTTTCTCCCGCCTGCAAAGTGGCGGCATGCTCTGCAACCACCGCTGCAATAGATGCTTTATTTTCAAAAACGTAAGGGTAAGGGTTGATACCTTTTTCACGCAAGGCGTGCAGTTTTTTTCGTTTCTCCGCACGCAGGGGGTTTTCCTGAATACTCATAATTTTTTTCCTGCAAAAGCTTCCATCACATTATGCAAAAGTTGAATTGCTTCTTTTTTCGGACGCTGGAAAGCGTTGCGGCCCATGATTGAACCGAAAGCTCCGCCTTGTGCCAGTTCAGAAACTTCCTTGAGAAGATCTTCAGTCCCTTTGGCTTCACCACCGGAGAAGATCACGATGCGTTTGCCGTTAAAGCAAGACTGAACGATGTGACGAGAGCGCTCGGCCAATGAGCCCACCTTGATCCCTTGTTCTTGATAAACTTTCGCCGCTGCCGCCTGCTCGATATGAGCTGAAGGAGGCTTGACTTTGATAATGTGCGCACCCAATTGCGCTGCAATGTGAGCCGCATAGGCGACAACGTCAATGGCGGTTTCACCTTCCTTCGACAGCTGCTCACCACGAGGGTAAGACCAGATGATCACAGCCAAACCAGCGGCTTTAGCTTCCCGTGCGGCGTAGGCGATTTCTTCGTATTGATTTTTTCTTTCCGCTGAGCCTGGATAAATTGTAAAACCAATGCCCACACAACCCAATCTCAAGGCATCGTCGATCGAAGACGTTAAAGCGGAGATCGGACTTTTATTTGCAAACAGAGAATCAGAATTATTCACTTTCAAAATCAGAGGGATTTCTCCCGCATACTCGCGCGCGCAAGCTTCCAAGGCTCCCAAGGGAGCGGCATAAGCGTTACAGCCGGATTCAATCGCCAACTCAATATGGTAGGAAGGGTCATATCCATCTGGATTTTTTGCAAAAGAGCGAGCAGGGCCATGTTCAAATCCTTGGTCGACAGGCAAAATAACCAATTTTCCTGTTCCTGCTAATTTTCCGTGGTTCATCATGCGAGCTAAATTCGTAAGCACTCCCGGATTGTCCGCTCCGTACCAGCTTAAAATCTCCCTTACTCGTGGCGTCATTCGATTCTCCTCATGTCGTTTTTGGATGCCGGACACGTTATTGAGTTTTTCCAAGATAATCAAGCTTGTCTGTGTTATATAGTGAAGATTCACCGACTTTTATGAGGACTCCATGATGCAACCGCAAGTGACTTTCGAACCTACGCCCAATCCTGCGACTATGAAGTTTTTGCTTCACCGCTCCCTTCTCCAAGACGGCTTCGATTGTCCGAACGCCCAAGAGGCGGAAAGATCCCCTCTCGCCGCGAAGATCTTTGGCTTTCCTTGGACCAGCTCGGTCTATATTGGCACTGACTTTATCACCGTCACCAAACAAGACTGGGTAGATTGGGAGCTCTTAGCTCAACCTTTGAGCGGCCTGATTCAAGAGCATTTGGATCGCAATGAACCTGTATTGATTCAATGGGAAGAAGCACAAGACGAAGACGCCCTTCATGACTCTCCCCTTGTCCGCAATATCAAGTCCGTCCTGAATCGGGAGATCCGTCCGGTCGTCGCCCTGGACGGTGGGGATATCGTGTATAATAAATTCGAAAATGGTGTTCTATTTTTGCACATGAAAGGCGCCTGCGCCGGCTGCCCCAGCTCTCGCGTCACTTTGAAAGAAGGCGTGGAAGTTCGAATGAAGGAACTCTTCCCGGAAATTCAGGAAGTGGTTTCTATCTAGTAAAGAGTTTTTAAAAAAGTCAGACAAGGCCTTTACAAAACATGCTCACAGAGCCGAGCTTGAGAGGCCTTTTTCTTTTGGTAGGCACGCAGTCCGGCTTGCAGAACTGTTTTAAGCGGAACCTTTTCCTCCTGCACCACTCTTTGATAAATAGTCAAAGGATGATCCTGAGCCAGCTCATTGAGGATGTGGAAGATGTTCTTCGAACTCTTCGAATCCGCCAAAAGTTTGTCAGCAATCACCATACCCCGGTTCAAGTCGATAAACTCTGAAGACAGGCGCACACCCTGATCCATCACCCACACGCTCCACTTTTCCAGATTTAGCTTGTAGTTGCCTTCGCTTTGCAGTTGCTGCACTCTTTGCTCAACAGCTTGAACGAACCTTTCATAGGAGATTGTATTTTCTTCGACTCGACTGATCTGCCAATAAGCTCGCGCAATCAGATCCGCATCCAAAGCCTGGAGACCTACACCGAGAACCAAAACCTTTTTTTGATACTCTTTACTGATCTGACCGACCATGCCGTAATCCAAAAGATACAAATAAATCATCGCATCGGAAACTTGCAGCATAAAGTTACCAGGATGCAAATCAGCATGGTAGAAACCCTCTTCGCCAAACAGCACTTCGCGCAACCAAAGCCGAGTCATGTGCTCAACAATCTCTTTTTTGAGGCTGGGCATGATGTCTTTATAAATCGCAGCTTCTTTGTCGAGTTTTTTGCCGATCACCATTTCTTGCACCATCAAGTTGGATTTTTTCTGAGAATATAATTTCGGCACATGAACCTGTAGTTGGTGTTTATAACCATCCACTTCGATCCACAAAGTCTGATTGTAAACCTTGGCTCCCAGAGCTTGGTCGGCCTCGGTCTGCTTGATATCGAACTCCCGTCGCACCAAGCGGAAGACATCCGGCAAAAGGGGCTCCAGAAGAGGCGCTCCGGCCTTGCGAAAATCAGGATTCTTATCCAAGGTGCGGGCCACATCACGCAGGATGCGTTCATCTTCGAGAGCACGCTCCTCCACTCCGGGCTTGAGAAAGCGCACCACGACATCGTAACTTTGCCCCTCTAAAAGAAGTTTGGCACGATGAACTTGCGCTGCAGATCCGACGCCCAGAGGCTCGCGCTCAAAATAAGTGAAGTTATAATTATGGCGTTCTTTTTCGATGAGCTCTCTGACTTGAATCCACGGCACCTTGCGAATGGCATCTTCCAACACCTGGAAGACTTCCCGCAGTTCAGGGCGCACATCCTGCTGTCGACCCATGATCTGCAAGAATTTTTGAAAAGAGATGCCTGCGTTTTGCACCATCAATTCAAACTTCTGCATTTCTGAAGCCAAGAGATTGCTCCCAAGAAAAGAGGAGACCATCAGCTTCTTCGAACTGTCACCGAGTCCGTTGAAATACATCGTCAACAAACTCTCCAGGAATATCTTCACCATCTGATCTTTTTGATCTTTCAATCCCGACTGAGACACCTTGCGCGCCGACTCTGCCAGCGCGTCCATACTTTTAAACAGCATCTCTCCCATTTTCTGTGAGAATATATGTTCGAGATCGCGGATCACCAGAGGCGACAATTCCGCAGGTAATTTCTCAGCGCCCACTTCCGCCATCATTGATGACACAGGAGTTTTCTCTGACAGCTCTGCCACCATCGTGCTCAGCTGTTCACTCTGCCAGCTCTTGTAGCGTTCAATTTGCCGCTGCACACGGGGGCTGCTCGCCTCATAAACAGTCAAGGGGCGAGCCGGATTTTTTTCAATCAGCTCCATATCCAAACTCAACTTATGAGTGTTCGGCCACTCTCCGCGGAAGTGCTCCAGGAATTCAGCAAAGTTCTTCACCTTCACCGTCTGAACCGGCTGTTTTAGAACTTCGAGAATGTATTTTTTGGCGCGTTGGTGAATCAATTCTCGCTCTTCAGGAGAGGTGCCATGGGCCAGGAGAACATAAGATGTCAGAAGCCTCTGCTCAAAAGACAAGTAGAGCCCCGTTTTTTCAGGCGCCTCAGCATAAGCCTGAAGACGTCCTCCCACACTCACTATTAAAACCGCTATCACCCAAACGTACCGAAACAACTGCCCCATTTTCCAACACCCTCAACAGAATTGAACATGGGATTGCATAAACCGCGCCACGTCCCCGGGGTTTATGTCGCTTATGAGCTGACTATTTTTTTGACGTTCCTCTCTTAATTCCAAGAGAGGTCATAAATTTTTCACAAAGGTGCCTGGTGATTTTTTACGCCTATAGTGCGTCAATCCGTCTTCCGGTCCCTCTATCAAACATCTAAAGTAGTGAAAGTATTCTCTTTCGCCTCATGAAGGCGTAAAAAATCACCAGGCACCTTTCCCTTCCCTACTATTAAATATCTTAAACATGCCCTTACTTCTGACTATAAGTTACATACTCAAAATCTTTTTATTAACGACTCTGAAGCCATCTCCTTTGCCGGCCTCATGGATCAATATAATTTCTCTGAAAAATTCTATGAGGTTCAGATGCGTTGGCAGACTTTTTTAATGTGCGGGAAAAAACTATACATATAGTATTTATGGCAGAAAAAGGCGCTCCATCAATGGAAAGACTCAAAAACAGCGACTACGGTTGGCCTGAAGATTTCAAGGCTATCGCCTCCACCTTTAAATGTAAGTAGCTGCTCAGATAAAAAATCCCCAGACAACATTTTTCGGCAGTCTCTTCCTCTCAGAAACAAATTGTGGCGAGTTGAGCCTGGTCTGCAACTTGCATCGTTTTTTCTATTATGAATATCTCTATCTTGCTCAAAAAACAGACGGCTTTGCTTTTATTTGCTCTTTTATGGGGAGGAACCTCTACCGCCGTTCCTCTTTGTGAAAACGCACTCACCACAAAACCGCCTAGCCAAACACTCTCTATCAAAGAACGCTTAAGTCTTGTTGACACCACTCCATCTCTGCCTTTGTCACGTATGCTCGATCAAATGAAAGCAGATGGTAGATTACTCTACCAAGGAACTCATCAGTATAAACCCGGCACCGAGTTTCTGGCATCCAATGAATTTGACTGGCTCGCCACTCCCTTTGATAACCAATCCGCCGATGTCCTGATCGCCTTTGGGACCAACTCCGCCTGGGAGATTGCCGTCAATAAAAACGTGAAGAGGCTTTATCTCGCCGATTGGAGCCCTTATCCTCTCCTCACAAGTGCTTACTTGATTACACCGCTTATACGAATTGCCAAAACCCCTCATCATTTTATCACGCTTCTCTCCGGGCGAGTCCCCAACAAGAATCTGGAGCAAATGCCTTTAGACGATTTATTTCTCGAGGCTCGTCAGTACACAACGAAATCCAGTCCTGACAAAACAAAAAACACTCGTGCGTTTCTGCAATATCTGGCTTCGCAGAAGATCAGTGATTTCGAACTCGAATTTTTAACTTCCTATTTCTGGGCACTCAATCAATCGCCCACTCAAAGTCAATCCTTCGGACCTTTTCAAAATATCCGTTCTTCTTCTTTCGCACGCATTTTAAACTTTTATGACCAACGCTATAGTCCCTCTGCAGTGTCTCTGCAAAACTCAGTAGATTCAGCTTTGGATCTCTTAGCGCGGCATTCGGTCTTCTCTTCGCAAACCAACTTTGCCAAACTTCGGACGTTATTTGTAAACGGCAATGTGCAATATGCCATGACTTCTATCACCGACTTAAATCTGTACCAGAATATTTTGCTAAAAGAGAAAAAAAGGGGATCCCAGAGCTATGCCCTCTCCATCACCAATATTTTCGACTGCGACTACGCGGGATTAAGCGAGACTGCTCTCTTCAACTATATGTTTGAAATGCGCCAACTCTTCTCCACGCCGGACAATCCCTTGATCGTATTTAGAACCATTCACACCCAACCTCCTCACCTTTTCCATAGATATGTTCTGGAAGCCAAGGAAAAAGGTGCCTGGTGATTTTTTACGCCTCCCTGAAGCAAAAGTAAGTACTTTCAACATATTAGATGATTTATGAGGGGTCCGGGCACCGGATTGACGCACTATAGGCGTAAAAAATCACC
>JBCECD010000124.1:0-4725 GCA_039206745.1 Bdellovibrio sp.
CTGTTATCGATCGGTGTGACAGCCCCATCTAGTTCTGTTGCTCAAGGTTTGGGTGTTCAATACACAGCTACAGGTTATTACTCCGACGGTTCTTCTGCGAATATCACTAACAATGTTACTTGGTCCGTCTCAGATCCTGCCTTGGCTATCGTGAGCAACATCCCTGGAACTCAAGGTTTGGTAACAACTCTCGGTGCAGGCTCTGTTCAGGTTGGAGCAACTCTTGGTAACGTCAGCTCTTCAAAACCCCTGGGCATTACGAATCCAGCCCTGGTTTCCATCGCAGTCACTCCTTCGATTGTGAATCTGCTCAACGGATTGAGCCAGCAAATGACGGCCACAGCCACTTATACTGATGGTTCAACTGCCAATATTACCAACTCTGTCACATGGAGTACTTCCGGTAACTTGTTATGCGGTGTGAGCGCAACAGGCCGCCTGACTTGCGTGGCTCTGACAACTGGAAATGTTAAAGCCACTCAAGGTACAATCTCAGGTCAAGCCGCTATCGTTGGACCTTTATAAAAGAAACTCCCTCGATCCCACAAAAAAACCCACGGATGAAAGTCCGTGGGTTTTTGCTTTTTTAAATTCCGGCCAAGATCTACTCTTCGTCTTCTTCAACTTCCTGCAATTCATCCAGCTGTTTAGTGTCTTGTTTGGACTTATTCGGATGAAGTTTTTGGTATTCTTTGATCTTCAATGGATCAGGTCCCAGCATCAGGAACATATTTTTTCCTTCCATTTTGGGCTGAGCCTCGACCATCGCCAAATCATTGACGAACTCAATCGCTTTTTTCATCACATCCATACCCAACTCTTGATGGGCCATTTCACGACCCATAAAACGCAGGCTGACCTTCACCTTGTCACCGTCCAAAAGGAAACGACGGGCATGGTTCATCTTCGTCTCAAAATCATGCTGATCTGTGCGCGGGCGCATTTGAATTTCTTTGATCGTCACCACAGTCTGCTTTTTACGAGCGGCTGTCGCCTGTTTCTTCTTCTCGTACTTCCACTTTCCGTAGTCCATGATCTTACAAGTGGGAGGGCTGGCCGTCGGCGCAATCTCCAGGAGATCCAAACCACGATCTTCAGCAATACGGAGAGCCTCAGGCACAGTCATTACTCCCAACATATTGCCTTCGTCATCAATCACCCGAATTTGTTGAGCGCGAATCTCACGATTCACTCTCAATGAGTCTTTAGAGTCTCTTTTACGGTCACGGTCAAATCGACCTCCGCCACTACCTCTAAAATTACCTTCAAACTTGCTAATGGGAAACCTCCAGGGTTCTAGTTACGTTGCAGCCTTCGCAAGAGACGTCTGCAAACTTCTTGTACTGATATCTTTTTTAATCAAATTCATCACGTCCTCCACACTCAAGCCCTTGTGTTCCGAGCCGTCGCGCAGACGTAAAGAAACCGTTCTGCTCTCCGCTTCTTTATCCCCCACTATAATCATATAAGGAATTTTTTGCAGCTGAGCTTCGCGGATTTTGTAATTCAACTTTTCATTACGGCGATCAAATTCAACCCGAACCTTAAGAGCTTTTAATGAACTTTGCAGTTCTTCACAGAAAGGATTCACCCGATCCGTCACGTTCAAGATCGCCACTTGCGTAGGACACAACCAAGGTGGCAAATGCCCTGCCGTGTGCTCAAGATAAACACCGATAAACCTTTCCAATGAACCTAAAATCGCACGATGGAGCATAATAGGACGATGCTCTTTATTGTCTTCGCCCGTGTATTTCAAATCAAAAGCCTGTGGCAGATTCGGATCCACTTGCAGAGTTCCCAACTGCCAAGGACGACTTAAAGCATCGACAAACATAATGTCCAACTTCGGCCCATAGAAAGCCCCGTCGCCAGGATTGATCGTGTATGGCAAATTCAAAAACTTCAAAGCTTCAGCCAAAGCTCCTTCCGCCATGTCCCAGTACTCTTCACTGCCCATACGATTTTCCGGACGAGTTGAAAGATAGATCTTGTAATGGTTCATCCCCAACTTGTCATAAACCCGATTGAGCAATTGCATGAACTTAGCAATTTCATCTTGCAACTGATCCATGCGACAGAAAATATGCGCGTCGTCCTGACAGAATGTACGAACCCGAGTCAAACCATGCATAGCTCCTGATTTTTCATAGCGATGCAGACGACCGAAGTCCGCCATTTTGATAGGCAGGTCCCGATAGGAATACTTATCAGAGTTGAACAGCAGACAGTGCGACGGACAGTTCATCGGCTTCGATGCAAAGTCGCGCTCATCCACTTTCGTGAAGAACATATTCTCTTTGTAGTTTTGATAGTGACCTGATGTATGGAATAGATTCACGTCGAAGATCTGCGGCGTGATCACCTCTTGATAACCGGTCTCCATATAGAGTTCACGCAGGAAGGTCTGCAACTCTGTATAAATAGTCGCACCCTTGCCGGTAAAGAAAGGAGATCCCGGCGCCAATTCATTAAAATGAAAAAGGCCCAACTCTTTACCCAGTTTACGGTGATCCCGCTTTTTCGCCTCCTCAATATTGTGAAGGTACAGATCAAGATCTTTTTTATCCGCAAAAGCCGTCGCGTAGATACGCTGGAGTTGAGCATTTTTCTCATCCCCTCGCCAGTAAGCTCCCGCCACACTGAGAAGCTTGAAAGCCTTGATCTGTCCTGTCGACTGGATGTGAGGTCCTCGGCACAGGTCAAACCAGTTGGTGCCATTGTAGTAAATGCCGACAACAGTCTCGCCCTTGGCAGCCAAGTCTTCAATCAATTCGACTTTGAATCGCTCGCCCATTGTTTTGAAAGTCTCAATCGCTTTGGCAATAGGCCAATTCTCACGATGAATAGGCAGATCTTTGGCAACAATATCAGACATCTTCTTTTCAATTTTTTCGAAGTGCTCTTCCGTAAACGCAAAAGGCGAATCGAAATCATAATAGAAGCCACTGTCAATCACAGGACCGATCGTCACCTTCACCTCAGGCCAAATATCTTGAACAGCCTGAGCCATGATATGCGCACAGGAGTGGCGGATCACCTCCACCGCTTCCGGGCTTTTGGTGGTGACCAAGGCCACACGGGTTTGATCTTTAAGAGGAAGGCGAAAATCTGAAACATCGGCACTGCCGTTCAGTTTAACTCCCAAGGTCTCTTTAGCGAGACGAGGGCCAATAGACTGAGCGACTTCGAGAGCCGTCGGTTCGTGGTCAAACACCTTTGTCGAATTATCCGGCAAAATAATAGTAATTTGTGACATTAGAAAGAGGTGGTCGTGAAAAAACGACCTGTGTTTGTTTGAATATGTGATGAAAGTTTCTGCTTAGACATCACACTAGTAGTAATCCTCCCCGCGCAAGGGGTCAAGCACTCACCGCAAGAAATTGCACACCTATAATCTGCTCCCCGCCGGTCGTCGACACGACCCAGCGCACCTGGGACTCCACAGACACCCAGCGACCCTGGTTGTTCTGATACATCAGGCTGATCAGGTCCTTTTCTTGAACTCGCCCCTGGATCACGGCCACACGAGCTCCGCCCTGGGAAAAGTCATGAATCCGCCCTTCCCGCAAGAACTGCACCCCTTTACCGGTGGGCGAATGCTCGGCATAGACCGATTTTTTCAACATCACAGGGGCCTGCACCGGAGCTCGCTCCTGTTTTCGACTGCGCAGAGCCAAACCCGCACCATAGCGCTTGAGCAGCTCTTTAAGACGAGCCCGGGTCTCCGACTCGTAGAAGAACAGGACTTTAGAATGAGATAGGGACATTTGATAGGCCGCATTTTCAATAGCTTGAACTAAAAATATAAAGGAGATTCTCAGCTTGCTTTGTCCCCACTTCAAGAAACTTCTTAAGACCTGCTCATTCAAAAACGGAATCTGAATCATTACCAAAATCTCTCTTTCCGACTTCGCATAGTGGTGAAGAAAGCTCTGCAGCTCCTCAGGACTTCTCATTTGCTGAAGAAGACCTCCAGGAATCTGATCCCGCCACAGGGGTTCCTTTTGACTCAAATTGAGATAGATCAATTCTGTCCATTGCGAGCTTTTCATAAGGTTTCTTCAATGCAAAGATGAGACCGCAAGGCTGCTTGGCTTTTACTCAGAGTCCGCCGTCCAACAACTGAACAGCTGCCTACAAAGCTTTGAACAGTGACAAACTTCACCTGCCGCATCCTGACAAATTACAGATTTACCAAACCCCCGGAGCACGTCAGACTGATCCTTAGGATTAATCAAATAAGGAGTCATTATGAAATCTATTCTTCTCATTTCGAGCCTGCTACTTGCCTTCACTTCTTTTGCTCACGCTGAAGAGACGACTGGAGAAAAAGTCGATTCAGCCATGGAGACAGCCAAAGACAAAACAAAAAAAGCAGGGCGCGATGCCAAGAGAGTAGCTAAAAAAGGAGCTCATCGGGTTCAAGAAGCTGTTTGCATGGAAGGTGATCTGAAGTGCGCCGCTAAAAAAGCCAAAAACCGCGTTGAAGAAGGCGCCGATGCCACTGTCGACAAAGGCAAAGAAGTTAAAGACAAGCTGTCTCACTAATCAGCTAATCAGCAGTCGCTCAGATCCGACATTCAAAACCATCGAATTTTAAATAAAAAAAGAGAGAGCGGAAGCTCTCTCTTTTTTGTTCACCCCTTTTACAGAGTCAAACTAAACTGTGGACTTCCGCTTAGTAAGCCACGTGATGGCTGATAGCCTCATGCAACCGTGGAT
>JBCECD010000124.1:4735-6590 GCA_039206745.1 Bdellovibrio sp.
AATTCTTGGATCTTTTAATGGAACCAAGCTGTGCTTGCTCCAGAAAGACATGATAGTCAGCAGAAAAACTCCGGCAAAACCAGCAAAGATACCCACTTCCCAGAAACCAAAAGTCACATGGCCTTCGAAGAAGTTCGGATAAACCATCCAGTAGATATCCACGTATTGCATCACTAAAACCAAAGTCGCAACAACCAGCACGTGGTTGTCTGTTCTCTTAGCTCCACGAGGCAGCAAGGCCAAGAACGGCACGATAAAGCGGAAGATCAGAAGTGCCAAAGACACACCCATCCAACCACCTTGCGCTCTCATGATATAGTACTCAGTTTCCTCAGGAATGTTTGCGTACCAGATCAACATGAACTGAGAGAAAGCGATATAAGCCCAGAAGATTGAGAAGCCCTTCAAGTACTTCACCACATCGTGCTGATGCTCTTCTGTCACATAGCCTTTAACGTAACCATGACGTCGCATCAGAATTACAACAATCGCCAAGAAAGCCACTCCTGCCTGGAAAAGCCCCGCAAAAGTGTAAATCCCGAAGATCGTTGAATACCAAGTTGGCAACAAAGACATCAACAAATCCACGCTGAAGAAAGAAAACATCAACGCGAAGAAAACGATGAAAGCCACTGACGGAGAGATATTCTTGTTCGTCAACTCGTCATTGCCTGTTTGATCCTGCTTCAAAGAGTTCCCCACAATGATGTAGCGGAAGATCAAGCAGCCGATTGCAAACACGAACAAGCGCACAACAAAAAAGCCCGAGTTCAAATACGCTGTTTTTGCCGCAATAACCGGACTCGCATCAATCACCTCCTGGTTCGCCCAAGGATAAAGATGTTTAAAGCCCACCAACAGAATCAAACCGCCCACCAAAATAGCCGGGATGAAAGCCGTCGTAGCCTCAGCATAACGACGAAGAGAAACAGACCAGCCCGCCTTGGAGACATTGTTGAGTGCCACCCAAAACAAACCGCTTAAGCCCAAACAAGAGAAGAAAAAGAATGCCACCAAATAAGAAGTCCACAGACGCTCTTGATTCTTCATCAAGCCGACCACGAAGGTCAAAAGACCGATCGCAACCAGAGCAAAACTCAACGTTTTTAATTTTGCCGGAGCTTCGAATTTGGACACATGAAGATTGACGTGATTATGTTCAGCCATAGTCAAAACCTACTTCGATTGCTTCTCAAGGAAGCGAATATAATTAACAACCTGCCAACGATATTTTTGTGGGATGTGAGCCGCATAAGGCCCCATCACACCCTGCCCCATTGTAATCACATGGTAAAGGTGACCATCTGTCCAAGCCTTTACTTTGTCACTCACAACTGCCGGCGGCTTCAATGCCATCTTTTCAGAGACAGACATTTTAGCAGCGACTCCACCTTCACCTTTATGACCATGACAAACAGCACAGTTGGTTTCGAAAAACTTCTGTCCTGTTAGCAGGGTCTCTTCATCCAGCTTGCCAACCAGAGGATTTTTTAGGTTTTTAGAAGCACCTTCAATATCCGTTGCATATCGATACGGTTCAAATCCCACAGGAGCCGTGTGCTCCGGAGGAACTCGCATACCACGATGAAAAGGAGAGCCCTCATCGTACTCTTGAGCTTTAATAGCTGGAGACTCCATCATATCCTGGATGAGCTCCACATTTGGTTTATTGCCACGAGGTCCACAGCTGACCAAGCTCAATGCAGCCAAACCTGCCGCCGCAAAACCCATTGATAAGTTCACAAGACTTCTCATCTCAGTACTCCGTCTTCTTCACATCAGTTGCGCCCAATTCCTTGAACATCTTTTCAATTTTGGACTCGTCATAACCCGTATCATTGAACGGAACAAAGAT
>JBCECD010000125.1:0-489 GCA_039206745.1 Bdellovibrio sp.
GCTTGGGACGATAGAAAATATCTTCCACTGTTCCGAACTCCACAATTTTACCGGCATACATCACCGCGACTTCTTGGCACATCTCTGCGACAACACCAAGATCATGCGTGATCAAAATCATCCCGGCCTGGAAATCTTTTTGCAGGTTGCGCATCAGATCCAGAATCTGAGCCTGAATCGTCACGTCTAAAGCAGTGGTCGGCTCATCAGCAATCAACAACTCAGGATTACAGCTGATCGCCATTGCGATCATCACACGTTGGCGCATGCCTCCTGAAAGTTGATGGGGAAACTCATGAAAGCGCTTTTCCGGAGCGGGGATACCCACAATGCGCAACATCTCAATGGCGCGCTCGCGAGCTTGCTGCTTATTCAGAGTTTTTTGATGAAGCAAAATAGCTTCTTCGATTTGATCTCCGATGGTGTAAACAGGATTGAGAGAGGTCATCGGCTCCTGGAAAATCATGGCCATTTCATTGCCACGGATGG
>JBCECD010000125.1:499-6585 GCA_039206745.1 Bdellovibrio sp.
CACGGATGGCGCGCATTTTATTGTCGGAAAGAGAGAGCAGATCTTGGCCTTTAAACAGAATTTTCCCGCTTTCGATCTGACCTGGGTTTTGAATCAAGCGCATGATAGAGAGAGAGGTGACGGATTTACCGCATCCAGATTCTCCCACGATTCCCAGCGTTTGACCTTTTTTGACGGAAAAACTGACATCGTCCACCGCAAAAAAAGCTCCGTCGTCGGTTTTAAAGCGTGTCTTAAGATTTTGAACCTCTAAAAGAATATCACTCACCCGAGATGCTCCTCGTTTTTAAAGCTTTCACTTTATATAGCCTATGCTGCTCCGAGGCAAGGGTTCTCTAGTCTAAAGTCCATTTTACAGAAGCGGGGAGTCACTCCTCAGAGTGTCTCGGGATGAGGCGATTTGCGTGTATTTTTTGATGATTCGACAGAAGTTCGGGCTGATTTTGCCGAAACGAAATAAAATGGGAGACATCCTCAAAGTGCTAACGAGGGGGGAGGAATAAATGAGTAAAAAGAAACCACAGAGAAATCATCCACCGAAAGAAATCGTTCGTGAAAGCCAGCCTGAAGCCGGGGCTCCTGGTTACTAGGCTTTACCCAAATTTTTCAATAAAGTCGGCAGATCCTGATAGTGTTGGAGGACGGCCCGAGGCTCGTATTGTGCGAGTAAATGCGGGGCTGTATAGCCAAAGCCAATCGCTATCGAAGGCACTCCGGCCCGCAAAGCAGAAAGAACATCGGGAATTCCATCGCCGATCATAAAAGTATTATGAGGGGCATGGCCTGCCAGCTTCATCATGGTCTGAAGAGGCAGAGGGCTGGGTTTGCGCTCCTCCAATGTATCAGCGCCAAAAATCTGCATCCAAGGGTATTGATCGAGATTCAAGTGTCGCAAAATAATTTTGGCCGGCTCTTCGTTCTTGTTGGTGATGATGGCCATCGGGCCTTTATACTGACTGAGGAAATCCTCCACGCCGGGATACACTCGGGTTTGATGAAGCATCTCCTCTTCATAGATACGTAAAAACTCCATCTCCAGCTCCACGATATCAGCGGGTGAAAGTTGTTCTGCCATAAAAATATCGGCAATCAGTTTTTTCAAACCTTCGCCAATATGAGAGATGATAACATCATCGGGTAAAGAATTTTTTCCGTGATTTTGCAAAGTGCGATTGACGGCGGTGATAATGTCGGGAGCGGAGTCAATCAGAGTGCCATCGAGATCAAAAACAAGAAGAGGATGTTGCTGCATAAGATTTCATTGTGCCGTGCTTTGGTGTTTTCGACAATATGGTTTTGCGATTTAAAGAGGAGAGTTCACTATTGACTCTGGTTTAAAATCCCTTACTGTGACGACATTTTGACCAGGAAAGAGACACTTATGAGAGAAGCCAGTTTGACTCAAAAAGAAAACTACATGCAGACTCTTTTGCCGACGGAGTCCGAGCTCCTCTTGCAATCACGAAAACATGCGGAGGAGCTGGGGCTGGATCGCATCAGTATTTCTCCGGCGGAAGCTCAGCTGCTGCAAGTGTTGATTCAAATGCATGGAGCAAAAAAATTTGTCGAAGTGGGAACTCTCACTGGATTGTCAGCTCAGTATATTTTTGCAGCTTTGCCCGTGGGAGGGGAGTTGTGGACTTTGGAAAAAGAAGTAAAACATGCAGACAAAGCCCGCGACGTCTTCAGACAGATAGATCAAAGTAAAAAGAAGATTCATTTAGTTGAAGGGGATGCCCGAGAAAAACTGGAAGAAATCGCGGTGACAGGACCCTTTGATGGTATTTTCATTGATGGCAATAAAGCGGCCTATGGAGATTATCTGTTGTGGGCGGAAAAAAATGTGCGCTCGGGTGGTTTGATTCTTGCTGATAATGTCTTTTTGAGCGGCTCGGTCTGGGGTGATCGCAGCTCGGGGCGTTTTTCAGACAAGCAAATCAAGGTCATGCAGGACTTCAACAAGCGGTTGTCAGATCCTCAGTTGTATCAATCAGCGGTTGTTCCTTCTTATGAAGGACTGTTTGTGGCCGTTAAAAAGTAGGCTTCAACCTTCATTTCAATGGAATAATTTTTAGAAGCTTCTGTGATGGGAGCTAAGAGCCAGGTCCACTCTTTCAGCTTGGTGAAGCCCTCGAACGAGACAGGATATTGTCCTTGATAGATGAGTTCCTGCTGTGGATTGCGGTAGGAAACTTCGCGATCACTGTAAACCAATTTAGCTCCCCTACATCCGCGGAGATTCTTTAAATGCAGTTCTGCGAAAGCTGTGCACAGCACATCTTTTTCGTCCAGAGACAGAGGGCGGTGAATCTTTTTTTCTATGGATTCAATTGGTAAGAGGGCGAGCTGCGATAATAAATTACCTGAGACAATCAGATCTGCTGCAAAATGAAAGAGCGTTTTCTCCTGAAGTTGCGCAATCAAGGCATGCAGGTCCTCCAGAGAATTCAAGCCCTCCAAATGCTCCAAGCTTTGTGAAAGATCTGTTGTGATTAATTTAAAACGGGGATTCTTTTTGGCCAGCCAATGATGGCGCAGAGGATGAACCACATCCACCAGAGTGATGCTTTCGAAATTCTGTGTGAGCAGATGCAGGGGAATCTCATGTAAATGAGAGCTGCCAAGAATGACGATGGATTTTTTCTGAGGCAGCTGTTGCAGCACTTGCAGAAAGAGATCCTGACAGCTTTTCAGATGAGGCAACCAGGCTTTTTTGCAGCGCTCATAGCGAGCTTTCAGGGCGATGGACTGATACAAAAATCCATATTTTTTCGCCAAGGGGCTGACCGGAGTTAAAAGAAAAAGCAAAGCCTGATATAACATGAAAACTCTTATACATGCAGACCGAGTTCAGCGTAAAGGTAAAACTCTTTGTGCGCGAATATTGATAAGATTTCCCACTTTCTCTATATGACCCTGAATTTCCAAGAGGGACTTTTCATAAATTGTCATGCGGTCTTTTTGATAAACTTCGGGATGAATCACGATGTTCATAAAACCAAACTCATCTTCCAATGTGATGAAGCACATGCCTTTGGCCGTGGGAGGTCGCTGTGTGATCGCCACCAGCCCGGCAAGGCGCACCGTTTTTTTGTGTTGAAATTTCTGCAGATCCTTGGAGGAGGAATAAGGGACATAGCGCTGTGAAATCAAAGAGGTGTTCTTCGCCTGCAAGTAAGACCTCAAAACAGAAAGAGGATGTGAGTCCACGGAAAAGCCCTTGCTATCATACTCTCGGCGGAGGCGATCCCAATTGGATTCAAAGGGAATCAGGTCTTGTTCTTCACTCTCTTCGGCAGGGACGCTGCGGGACTCAGCCCACAAAAAACTGGATTCATCGAGATGAATACTTTCTAAATACCAAATCAGTTCTCGGGTATTAGTCTGAAAGCAAGTGAAGGCCCCTGAAGCCGCCAATTTCAACAAGGCACTGCGAGAGCAGCGGGCACGGCGGATGAAATCACTTAAGTCCACAAAAGATCCCTGCTCTTTTCTCTGTTGTTCAATAAATCGCAACAGGGAGGGCGGCACCCCATGTAAAGAGCGCAATCCCACACGCAAGTCATGACCGCAAGGGGAAGAAGGGTTTTCTTCGAGGGTGTAATCAAAATCCGATCTTTGAATGCACAAAGGTTGTACTTCCACCTGATGTCTTTGAGCTTCGGCAATCAAAGTGCGAGGGGAGTAAAAACCCATAGGTTGGCTGTTTAAAAGAGCACAGACAAAGACATCGGGATATTTGTGTTTGATGTAACAACTGGCATAGGTCAAAAGTGCGAAGCTGGCGGCATGGCTTTCGGGGAAACCATAGTTGGCAAAGCCTTCGATGGTTCTATAGATCTGCTCTCCATACTCCGGGGAAATTCCATGGCGAACGAAGCCATCGAGAATCTTTTTTTTGATCCCTTCCATGGTGGAGTGTTTGCGCCAAGCGGAAGACATGATTCGGCGTAGTTCGTCGGCTTCGCCGGGAGTGAAGCCGGCTGTTTCAATAACAATCTTCATCACCTGTTCTTGAAAGATGGGAACACCAAAAGTGCGCGAGAGAATGGGTTCCAGATCGGGATGCGCATAGGTGACCTTCTCCTGTTTTTGGCGACGACGTAGGTAAGGATGAACCATGCCTCCCTGCAACGGACCAGGTCGAACCAGAGCCACTTCGACCACGAGATCATAAAATTTTTCAGGCTTCATGCGCGGCAGAGTATTCATCTGCGCCCGCGATTCAATTTGAAAAACCCCGACTGTATCTGCTGCACTGATCATATCATAAGTTCCTTTATGATTTGCTGGAAGAGTGACGAGTTCATAGGCCCGGCCTTTATAGTGTTTGAGCATATCAAAACACTGTCGCAGGCAAGTCAGCATACCCAAGCTCAGAATATCAATTTTCATCAGCTTCAAAACAGCGACATCATCTTTGTTCCATTGAATGACATAACGTCCATTCATGGTGGCTTTCTCCACCGGCACCATTTCAGTGATGGGATCTTGAGTGATTAAAAATCCTCCCGTGTGAATACCCAAGTGACGGGGAAAACCACGCAGCTGCTGGGCTAGATTTAAAAACATTTTCCATTGCTCGAGAGGCAGACCAAAGCGTTCTGCAATTTGCGGATCGGTCAGTCTGGAGATGCCATCTCGCCCGGTGAAGCGAATCATCTCGTTGATCTTGTCTAATGTCATGCCAAAGACTTTGGCGGTCTCTCGAATCGCCATGCGTGAACGATAGCGAACCACCGTGCAGACCATGGCGGCATGCCGCTCGTTGTATTTATTATAAATATGCTGAATTACTTCCTCGCGTCGGCTGTGTTCAAAGTCGATATCAATGTCCGGAGGCTCTTGTCTTTCGCGAGAAATAAAGCGTTCAAAGAGCACATCAATTTCAGTGGGGTTCACGGCGGTGAGGCCGATACAAAAACACACCACGGAGTTGGCGGCAGAGCCTCGGCCCTGATAGAGAATGTGTTTTCTATCTGCGAAATCACAAATCTCGCGTAGAGTGAGGAAGTAATCCTCGTACTGCAGATCTTTGATCAGAGCCAGTTCATATTCGATTGTTTGGGCGATCTTCTCAGGAACTCCCTGCGGAAAGCGGCGTTGAGCTCCTTTCCAGGTCAGATCGCGTAGATATTCCGAGGGCGTTTGTCCCTCGGGCAAGTCAGAATGAGGATAGCGATAGCGAATTTCCGTCAGAGAAAAGTTCACACGTGCCACGATCTCCACAGTTTTTTCCACAAGATCGAGACGATCTTGCCAAAGAGCAGACAGCTCAGGAAGGCTGCGCAAAGAATGTTCTGCATTTTGAATTAATTTATCCTGTGCTTTCTCCAGAGTGGTGTGATGGAGAATGCAAGTCAGAACATCAAACAGAGGCTTCTTCTCGGGAGAATGCATGAAAGGGCGTTGGGTGACAAAAAGACGCGCTTGATATTTTTCTTCCAGTTTAAAAGCCTGCCGACAGAACTCTTGCGACTCCCAGGTGAGATCTCGCCACACGGGCAGATAGAGGCGATCTTCAAAAGTCTCCTCCCAATATTTATACCTCTCTTCGCTCCAGGGCGGCAGAGCTAGGCACAGCAATCCCTGCTGACGTTCTTTGATTTGATGCGGATGAATTTTTGAAAAGCCTTTGCTGGTTTGTCTTTTGCCTAAAGTCAGCAGCTCACATAAGTTCGTATAGCCTCGTTTGTCCAAAGGCAAAAGCACCAATGCTGTTTCATCAGTCAGAGTCAACTCGGTCCCAATCAGATAGCGAAAGCCTTGCTTGGCCTGCGGTGCCGCTGTGAAAAAAGACGGCGACTGTGCCGCTTGCAGGCCTCGGACCACGCCGTACAGACCATTGAGATCACACAGAGCCAAGCCATCGTAGCCATAGGCAATAGATTCCTGAACCATCTCCTCAGGATGGGAGGCTCCCTGTAAAAAAGAAAAATGACTTCTTCCCAAAAGCTCGACAAAACCTTTTGCGACAAGAGTGGGCAGGCGATTGTTTTTAGTCAAAGAATCCATGTAAGTACAACTGCGAATTAACGCCCACCCGCGCAGCGGGGCCGCGCGGACTTTTTGGAACATAAGCTGGT
>JBCECD010000126.1:0-6459 GCA_039206745.1 Bdellovibrio sp.
GCCAAAATACCAGCAATGCCCAGCACTGGCGCCAACAGGATCAAACCCTTGGTCGCACAGAATTGCATGGCTTCAGCAAAATTTCCCTCGCGCACAAGATAAACCATGTCTTGTCCGAATGAATACTGAAACACTTCGTGGAGATTTTTGAAAAAGAACCGACCTAATGCATACACACCTGCCGCCGATGCCAGTAACATTACTGCCGACGCCAGTTCTTTTGTATGTGCGACGTTTCCTTTTTTACGAAACTCTTCCCGTCTCGCGTCCGTCGCCTGTTCGGTCTTTTCGCCGTTTTCTTCAGCCATCTAGTTCCTTCCTAGAACTCAAAGCTTCACCCTCTACAATTGTTTCATCACTGCGAACAGTTTACTAGCCGTGATTTCAACTACACTACTCATTTCCAGGGCCAGTAGAGGAAGACAGATAAATACGACTGTCATTCCTAAAAGAATGGTGACAGGCATACTCGTCACCAAGACATTTATCTGGGGCACAGCTCTGCCCAGAATGCCCATCGCCAGATTCACCAGCAGGATGGCGACAAGAACAGGCGCGCACATTTTGATGGCCATCATCATCACTGTCTGGCCATAGACAGCCATTTCCGCAAAAGGCCCTACATTCAAAGACATCGCACTCACCGGCACCAGATCATAACTCTGCGAGATCGCACTGAGTAGCATGTGGTGACCGTTGATAGCAAGAAAGACCAGAGTCCCCAATGTCGTATAAAATTGATCAATAGAGTTTCCATGGCTTCCCAGCAATGGATTGTAAAGCTGAGAGGCACTCAGCCCCACGGAAATAGACACTAAATCCCCTGTCATAGTGACAACAAAAAAGAACAGACGGGTTAAAAAACCCAAAGACAAACCTATGATTAATTCACGTACAGCTAGACCTATGATTTCATTGGAAACAAGAGAGTAATCCACATTCGTTTTCTGCACGATGGGAAACAAAAGCAAACTCAAAACCAGGGACAATAAAACCTTCACGGGCGTAGTCAAAAGCGGAGAGCCAAAAATCGCCGAAGACACCACAAAAGCTATCATGCGCAGAAAAATCAGCGCAAAGAGCAGAATTTGAGCCTCCGTCAGCGCACTCCAGTTTAACAAACCTTACTCCCTGACCATCACGGCAATATTCTCAAAAAGGTTGATCGTATAAGAACTCATCACATCCATCATCCATGGCCCGGCTAAGACAAACACCACCGCCACCACGATCATCTTCGGAATGAAGGTCAATGTCGCTTCGTTGATTTGAGTCAACGCCTGGAAAATACTCACAGCCAGACCGACCACCAGCGTGCTGATCAAAAGAGGTGCTGCCAACATCGCCGTCGTTCTGAGAGCATCCTGTCCGAGTTTAATCACTAATTCTTCTGTCATTTTTCACCTCACCCAAAACTCTTGACCATCGAACCAATCAGCAAACCCCAGCCATCAACTAACACGAATAACATGATCTTGAACGGCAGGGAGATCACCACCGGAGGCAGCATCATCATCCCCATCGCCATCAAGACACTGGACGCCACGATATCGATCACCAAGAATGGTAAATATATAATGAAACCGATTTGAAACGCCGTCTTCAATTCTGAAACGACAAAGGCCGGCACCAAAACCATCGTCGGCACATCCGCGCGTGTTTTGGGTTTGTCTATTTTAGACAGACGGATAAACAGCGAAAGATCCGCATCCCGCGTCTGATTGAACATAAATTTACGCAGCGGTGCTAGGGAATTCTCAATCGCCGCATCTTGAGATATTTTACCAGAGATATAAGGCTGGATACCATTTGTATTGACCTCATTAAACACCGGCTGCATCACAAAAAATGTCAGAAACAAGGCCAAGCCGACCAAAAGTTGATTCGGTGGCATCTGCTGCACACCCATCGCCTGACGCAAAAAAGAGAAAACAATAATAATACGAGTGAACCCCGTCATCATGATCAGAATCGCCGGCGCCAGTGTTAGCACTGTCATCATCATGATCAGCTTCACCGCGTTCACAACTTCGTTTGGATTGTCCGTTGTCTTGAATCCCAGGTTTACAGAAGGCAAAGTCACCTGAGCCCAAGCGCTAGAACCAACCAGAAAGGCCAAAGGAAAAATCACCAAACTCGCTATCAACCAGCCTGTTCTTTTCACTGAAAAGACCTCATCCCTTTAAGACGTTTTGAAACGATATCTTTAATACCACTGATAGCAAACTCATCATCAGAATCCAATTTGCGTGATGGTGGCGGAGAAAGCTTCTCACCCTCCTCAGAATCTTCAGACTTCAGAACACGCCGAAAGTTGTGAGGGGAGTCCTCCGGAATCTCTTCATCTAAAAGCGACAATGACTTAATCATCGAAATATTATGATCTGTGACACCAATCAGAATAGACTCTCCGGCAACACGCACAATTGCTAAGCTCTTCTTAGGTCCCAAGTAGTGCTGCTGCAGAATCTTGATTTGCGTTTGATGTTTCATTGCCTTGGGCACTGAATACTTTCTCAAAAAGAAGTAAGCGCCTGCGCCCACCAAACCTAAAATGGATAAGGTGAACAGAATGCGGAAAGCACCGCCGCCTTCCGTATCAGCTTTTTTTTGTGCATCGAGATTCAAGGGGATCTCAGACTCTTTTTTAGCGTCTTGAGTTTCCGCTTTGTCTTCCTTTAATGCGATTTGAGATTCTGGAGTCGCCGTGGTCTCCGCCTCTTGCGCAAAAACCAGCGAAGAAGTCGACACACAAAAAATCAAAGTTAAAATCCATCGCACCATAATCCCCTCCCCTTAGATTTCACTACTTCAGCTGTTCAACACGCTCAGCTGGAGAGATGATATCCGTCAAACGCACACCGAATTTTTCATTGACCACCACAGCTTCACCACGGGCGATCAGCTTGTCATTGACATACACTTCCATAGGCTCACCAGCCAACTTACTGAGCTCGATGACGCTTCCCTGGGTCAGGTTCAACAACTCACTCACTGGCATTTTTGTTCGGCCTAATTCCACAGACACCTTCAAAGGAATATCCAAAATTAAATTCAAATTGCGATCTTTATGCGCTGGCAATTCCGTACTTCTCGCCGCAGGAGCCCCTTCATTACCTGCGCCTGCCGCTTCGGCCATCAGTTGTTCAGCCATATTGTCCAAGTTGTCGTCACCCATTTCGTCTCCCCCTACTTTTCCACCGGTCTGGTTACTTGCACCGCGACGGTCCCATGATGTATTCCGTAATATCCTTTAAACTTTTTAACGCCTTCAACAGTGACATCAAACTCACCAGAGGCCTCCTGATCCAGAGGAATCACATCGCCCACTTTGAGGCTCATCATGTCTCGAAGTTTGATTTCCGTTTCACCCAAGTTCACTTTGATTTCCATATCTGTTTCCAAAAGTTGCTCCTGGATGATGGAAGTCCATAATTTTTTATCTGTCTGATCTGATTCCACCTGGAATCCAGTGGAAAGTTTTTGTTTGATCGGCTCAATCGTCGCATAAGGAATCACGATGGAAATTGTTCCCGTGGCATTTTCCAATTCCACGTCAAATGTCGAGGCGATCACCACATCCGTCGGAGGCACAATCCCCACGAACTGCGGATTCACCTCTGTGCGCACAAAGGAGCAACCGATTTTTTCAATCGAAGCCCAGGCCATCTCAAGATCATTGATGGCCAAACCCACCACCTTTTGCACGATGGACAGTTCAATAGGAGTGAAGTCTTTGCCGTCAATTTTCGTATAAGGGCGATCCGCTCCACCGAAAAAGCTGTCGACCAGAGCATAAGCCAGCTTGCTCTCGATCACAAACAGGGCCGATCCGCGCAGGTTCCCGAAGCGCAACACGCTCATGCAAGTCGGCATCGGCAAAGTATTGATAAACTCTCCGAATTTCAAAAACTCCGTGGAGGTTAAAGTGATAGAGGCAATTTTCCGCAAAGCTGAAGACAGAGAGACGCGGAAAGCCCGCATGAACTTTTCGTAAATAACTTCCAATTGCGGCAAACGACCGCGAATGATTCTGTCTTGGCTGGTCAGATCATAAGAGACAATCTTGCGATCATCCACTTTTCCTACATTGCTTGGAGCCGCAGCCTTGGGAGACTCTGAACTGGCTACATCGCCATCGGAAACCGCGGCAAGAAGAGCATCAACTTCACTTTGCGAAAGAACCTGATTCATAGCCCTACCTTAGTTGTAAATAAACTCAGTGAAGAACACATTCGAAATCTTCCCCTGTACAAGGAAGGAATTCACCGTGTCCTTGATCTCGTTTCTCAATCCATCTTTGCCTTCGCGAGATGAGACATCTTCATACGTCTTTGAGGAGAGCAAAATAATGATAATATCCCGGATCTGCGCTTTGCGCTTTTCGATTTCCTCCAGAACATGATCACCCTTTACTTCGAGTTCCATATTTACTTTCGCGACTTTACGCCCTTTGGAGCCGGCCAGGTTCACAATAAATGTCTCCAAAGGCACCACTTTACCAATAACTTCTTTTTCCTCTGTCGCTTCTTTATGTTGGGCTTCCGCTTCACCTTTAATGACATCATCAATCTTAGGTTGTGCGGCCTCTTTTTTCCGACCTTGAAAGAGCATAAAACCCACACCTGCCACGACAAGCATGTTGATCACTGCTAACGCAATTAAAAGTATAGGCTTTTGTCCTGATCCCCCGCTGGGAGCTGCGGATGCTTCTGCTGCTGCTTTTTCTTCGGCCACTTCATCCTCCATGATGAGGACCACAGAGTGGTCCCTAACAGAATTGTAAGCAACTAGGATGCCAACTAGACTCCTGTCGAGGGCGGAGGATTGCGGTCCAACATATTTGATTTAAGGCAATTTTTGCCGGGCAGGAAAATGTTTCCCTGCCCCTTTTTCTCTGACGGGAGTCAAAGATTTGGCGTGAGAATTTGACTCAGTAGCAGTACTCGTTGGGATAAGGCTGACCTTGGTTGAGGATCAAACCGTTCGGTGCATAACGATAGCAATAAGTATATCCATTGTTGCCACGACCCCAGCGATAGTAAGAAGGGGACACTTCTTCACAGTAGTTTTCAGGAATCGGTTGTCCATTATTCATCGCATAGTTATCTGGAGTAAAACGATAGCAATAACCATATCCGTTTTGTGCTCGAGACCAAGTTACATATGAAGGGCGTCGTGTTTCACACAAGTGATCCGCGACAGGCTGACCGCCATTCAACACCTGGCCGTCACGAGTCCACTCATAACAATAACCAAATCCGTTCTGCCCACGACCCCAGTCATAGTAAGAACCATAAGGCGGTGGAGGGTTGGGACGTCCCGGAGGGCGAGGTGCTGGGTCTGGATAAGGAGCAGGTCTCGCGAGTGGGTTGGCGATCACAGTTTCTGGCGATGAGCTGTTCTTCTCCGCCGCGTGAGCCGGAAGAACTCCGCTTATGGCTGCGCAAAATAAAAAGGCACGCCATCCTATACGAATCTTAGTCATAAATCCCCCTTGGTTAATGTGCCGACTCTTGGCTGACCTCATCGGCTTGTAAATTTTCACCTTGGCGATAGCGATCCACCAAAGTGCGGTCTGTGGTTGGAAACGAAAACAGAAGTGAGTGCACATTGGAAGCTTCATCTTCCTGAGTCACCGCAATGTAAGCCAAATCCTTGGTCGTCTCGTGATCCGGAAACTCCTTCACAAAGCTGACCAGAACATTACCGTCCAAATCATTCTTACGCCATATCTCATCGGCGTTCTCAATGGTGTCCTCTCGCAACTCCGCAAAATCTTGAAACTTCTCTTGAGGAATGTCTTTTTCTCCGCGCACTTTCAACATCGCCATGTACAAACCCATAGCCAAGGGGTCGCCCTCACCGAGCGCATCTCCCTCGATCGAGCCGCCAGCGATTTCTTCATAGGTCCGATCATAGACCAACTCTCCGCGCTGAAAGTTTTGCCATAAGTGACTGTCTTTCGTCGGAAAGTGAATGAACACAAATGTAGGATATTCATCTTCTGAAGAGACATAGGCCACGGCTACATAGCGAAAAACTTCCGATCCATCTTCAAAGGCCTTGATAAAATGGTGGATGGCATATTCAGAAATGGTCTTCTCATCCAACCAAACTTCATCCGGTTCATCCAAAGTGGCTTCTAAAAAGTGTTCACGCGCAATTTGGTCATCATCAGAATAATCTTCTTCAGAGCGCAGCGATTGATATTCTGTTTCCAGTTTCTCAATAGCTTCTTGAAAATAACCAAAAAGCTCTTTTTCGGATTCAAATATCAAACCCGCGGCCTCATCGACGATGATGTACTCTTTCTCCGTCGCGTTATTTGATTTGGTTTTTGCTCGGGTCTTTGCTTTAGCCATAGTGAATACATCCTTCAAAATTTTATTATCGAGAGATTCTCGCCTCTCAACAACTAGAAAAATTTCTTACACGACAAGGCCCGTCATAGCCATT
>JBCECD010000127.1:0-5159 GCA_039206745.1 Bdellovibrio sp.
GCTGTTGCTCACTTTAATCGGGCAAAAGAAAGTACGACGATTGACGATGACAGCCTCTTGCGGACTGCTCTGGATTTTTTCCAAACTAAATAAGCTCTCCAAGGACTTGGCATTCTCTTCCGGATCTTGCAGGAAAGAGATCATTCTCTCTTTATCCGCCTCCGAAACATCCAAACGTCTGCGAATCATCTCGATCGCTTTGCCAGCCTTGCCTAAGTAAAGAGCCTGCAAACGAACTCGAAAATCTCCTACGGGATTTAACAGATTCCAATGCTCCAATACCATCTTGCCGATTTTTCCACTATCACCCATACCGGAAAAAAGTTTGATCAAGGGCATAGGCACTCGCGAGTAGGCCGCCGGCACCAAAACCCGTCCACTGTTCCAGTATTCAATAAGATCTTTTTCCGTGATAGAAGACTGTTGTGGCAAAAGCACCTGCAAAGTGCGATCTCGCAATTCCATACTCAACTGCGCGGACGGATGAGCTCGCATCTCCACTCTTTGAAAAGAAAACAGTGGCGAAGACAGACGACCGAAACTGCGAGCATGATACCAGGCTGTGAAGTTGATCACCTTACGAATATTATTTTCAATCACCGCCGCGCGCTTTTCCCGAAACAAACTCGGCAGATGGAAGTTCTGTCCCAAGCCTTCCATATCCGCACCGCGCACCTCAATGCCAGGCACTCCGTTCTGTATGGCAAAGGTCGCACGAAAAGCCGTGCCCTTTTCCTCTGATTTTAAACCATAAGCTCCGATAAGACGGGAAGAAAGACGATTGAAGTGATCCTCGGCCTCAGTCATTTGCGAAGAGACAACTTGATCATTCAGGCAAGCCTCAAAATCCTTCTGCTCCAACTGCTGGCACAAGGGCCCGCCAGCCCAAGCCGGCAGAGCGGTCATCAGGGTTCCTAAAACAAAACCTGTCAGTGTTTTTTGATAAGCCATAAAGGACTCCTCAGCTCTCCTCTTGCCATGCCATCTTTGTGCCAAGCTCTCCTCAGATCAGGACCCATGTCAGGAGTGCAACGTCGTCTAAGTATTGAACAGAATGTCTAAACGGGCCTTGCCACAGAGACAATTTGCGCCTCTGGGTTTCACCCCTTTTTTCATGGGTTCCGGCTCAATGAGAATAAAGCGCATTCCGAAGCTGGTACTCTTCTCGCAAGCTCCCAAGCTGATACTCATTCGGAGATTCTTGTATGTTGCAAATGCGATCTTTAGCCCTTTTGATTTTTCTTTTTGGACTTCAATCCCATGCTTGGGAACAAACTCACAGCATCACTTGCGAAGCCCAGTCAGTCGTCAACTCGACAGAATATCACTCTCAACATATCAGTCTCGTCGCCAATGACAGTGCCATTCTATCTTTGACGGATTCGCATTTTGGGGTGATCGTGACTTATCTTAAAGGCTCTTATTCTCTTGTGGCTCATGATCAAACCAACACTGTAATAACGGCCCCACTGGTTAAAAAATCCAACGCAAAATCTGAGCACTGGCTTTTAACCTTTCCCGAGAGTCAACAAACTATCAATGTCCTCTGCTTGTTCCGATAGATAGGCTCTATTCGCTGGCCGGCTTCCACGCACCGACTTCGTGAACCGGCATTTCGATGACCATCTTGATTCCTCGCGGCTCATTTGCCAAGGCACGAATAAAACCATTATGATCTTCAATAATTCGCTTCACAATCGCCAATCCCAATCCCGTCCCGCTATCCTTGGTTGAATAGTAAGGTTCAAAAATACGATTGCGCTCCGCTGCTGGCACACCTTCACCATTGTCAGCAACAGTCAAACGCACGGTCTTGATATCGCGATCATAGCGCGTGGTGATCTGAATCACTCCAGGATTCTCCTTCGCCACTGCCGAAACGGAGTTGTCGAGAAGATTCACCAACACCCTGCGAATTTGATCCGGATCGAATTTAAAATCAGGCAACTCCACATCCGCCTGAAATTCAAATTTAATCTGCGGGTGCGCCTGGCGATACAGTCCCAATGATTCCTCCACAACTTTACTCAAACTTCCTACAACCGGTCGCGCCTGGGGCAACCGAGCAAAATTGCTAAACTCATTGACGAGATTCTTAAGACCATCAACCTGTTTCACAATCATCGTCGTGCATTCGCTGAACGCCGGATCCGTGATCACACCGCCAAATTTTCTTTGCAACCGCTCCGCGGAAAGTTTGATCGGTGTCAGCGGATTTTTAATCTCGTGAGCAATCCGACGAGCCACCTCTGTCCACGCGGCGGATCGCTGCGCACTCACAATCGGAGTCATATCGTTGAAGACCAGAATCTTTCCGATATCCTGTCCCCGCTCGTCTTTTAAGATCGCCAAATTCATCATCAATGGAATGGACTCACCCTGCACATTCAAATGCAATTCCTTTTGAATGCTTTCAATCTTGTGATCCACCATCGTCTTTTGCAACTCCGCAAAGGTGCGGAAGTATTCTAAAGTCAAAAGATCACGCACAGATTTACCAATGAATTTCTCCGGATCAATTTTCAAAAGTTGGGCTGCATGGCGATTGATCGTCGTCACATGTCCCGTCTGATCGACGGAGATCACTCCGGCACTGACATTCTTCAACACCATATCAGTATAACGCGCGTGCTGATCCAACTCCTCGAGAGTCTTCTCCAAAGTCATCGTCATCTGATTAAAACTGGAAATCAAATCCGTGATCTCTTCGGAACCCGATTTGATCTGCAAAGGAGTGTAATCGCCCCCGGCCACCCGGCGCGTGGCTCGACCTAATTGCACAATAGGAATCGCTAACTGCTTGGCCAGATAAAAACCAAACCAAGTCGCCGCCAATAAAATCACGAAAGTCATCAAAACCAAAATATATAAATAAATCGACTTCAAAGGATATTCCAAAGGATTGATATCCCGGAACTCATCATAGGCCGTGGAAATATCATTCATTTTAGAGATCAGCGACAAGGGCAGAAAACTGGATACAACCACAGCTCCTCGATCCGCTCCCTCTTGCACCGGCACAATCACCCGCACCAGATTCCCATCTCCAAACTGATGGATGATGCTGGCTTCAGCCTGCGCCCGGATTCCCTTCTGCAAGAATTCCAGGGAAACCGCAGGAACAACAGGAACTGTGTCATCCTCCGCTGAGACCACCACACGCTTACCAAACAGAGAAGGATAATATTCAACCGCATCGAGACTGAACTCTTTCCGCAGCTGTTCCACTCTCTTCTGAATCACCCTTTGATCTCGTAAAGGCCGCAAAGACTCCGCGATCTGATGAGCAAAATGATAATTTTTTTTCTTCGCATTGAAATAATAGGCGTTCGTCACTTCGATGGAGCTCTTTAAAACCCCCGCCATCTTCGCACTGAACCATTTGTCAAAACTGGAGTTGATATAAAAAACCGAGATGATGAACATCAATACCGTCGGCACAAAGCTGAAGGTCACAAAGGCCGCAATCAGTTTGGCCTTCAAACTGCTGCCAAAGATTTTGCCCTGTCTCTCCACAAACACTTTGACGACGTTGCGGAAAATCATGAACAGCAACAACAGCAACAAAATGATATTGAAATTGACCAGACCAAAGAAAAAGATACTGTGAACAAAAGGCAGCTGCTGGCTGGTAGCGAACAGACGGATCTCGAACCATGTCAGCAATCCAAATAAAAAAGACACCACAAGAATCAATAAGATCTCACGGCGTCTTTTCTTAAACTCCTGCTGATCGGGCGGCTGAAAATCGTCTCTTAAAGGCTTATCCATCACACCCTTTATGCTAGTTTACTTTGTGGCTTTTTTCTTCTTTTTTTGTGTTTTCTTTTGCGTTTTCGCCACAGTTTTTGTGGTCCTCATTTTTGCCGTGCGGAGCGCCGCCGGGATATCTTGAGTCAAACCGATCATCTCCATCACGACCTGCGCTGCTTCCGCGCCCTTGTTGCCATGTTGACCACCCGCTCTTGCCAAAGCCTGCTCTTCAGTCTCCGTCGTCAAAACACCAAAACCGATTGGCTTCTTGTAATCCAACATCAAACGAGTGATTCCATCCGTCACCGAATTGCAGACGTAATCGTAATGAGAGGTTTCACCACGAATGACCGCCCCCAAAGCCACCACACCATCACAACCCGCTTCCAAAAAAGCCTGACACGCTAAAGGCAATTCGACAGCTCCCGGAACCAATGCCGCGAAGATTTCAACACCCTCACAGGATTCCAAATAAGCGATCGCGCCCTCTTCTAGCTTTTCTGTAACTTCAGTATTAAATCGCGCGGTCACCACGCCCACTTTTATCGTGCTCATAAATCCTGTTCCCCTTCTCAGCGATCTTTCACATTTTCAATCGCGACAATTTCAACAATTTCCAACCCAAAGGCTTTGAGCCCCACCTTCTTCTCCGGCTTATTGGTGAGAAGACGAATCTTATGAGCTCCGATCTCGCGTAAGATCTGAGCTCCGATACCGTAATCTCTCTCATCCATCAAAGGCGTTGACGGTCGCACATCATCCATACCCACAAGCACCTGCAGTTCCGCCGCCAATCCTTGCGTGCGGTTGTTTCCCCGCAAAAGAACGAAAACACCCCGCTCTTCTTTTTTAATCAATTCCAGACTCTCCCGCACCGTGGAGGCTCCTCTTTGCAAAACCGCCATGAAATCACGAGTGAAGTTGTCCACATGCACCCGCACCAAAGTTTCATGTTCAGGAGAGATCTCCCCTTTTTGAATCACCAGATGCTCCAAGTGATCCACCGAGCTTCTGAAGACACGTGCTTTGACATCAGGCCCAAAAGAAGGAGGTAAATCAAAATTGAAAATCTCCTCCACCAAAGTTTCATTCGCCAGACGATATGCGATCAAATCCACAATGGTGCCGATCTTAATCTGGTGCTTTTTAGAGAATTCTTTCAGATCATTCACCCGCGCCATGCTGCCATCAGCATTCATCACTTCACAGATCACAGCTGCGGGATTCAACCCCGCCAAGCGGGCCAAATCCACACTGGCCTCCGTATGCCCGGCTCGCTTTAAAACTCCACCCTGCTGCGCGCGGATTGGAAAAATATGCCCAGGCATGTGAATATCCGCAGGCTTGGCATGAGGATTCGCCGCCACCTTCAAAGTATGAGCTCGATCCCCCGCCGAAATTCCCGT
>JBCECD010000127.1:5169-6397 GCA_039206745.1 Bdellovibrio sp.
CGTCGTAATTCCCTCCGCCGCCTCAATACTCACAGTGAAAGCCGTTTTATTAGGGGCAAAATTCAAATCATCTCGAACCATCAAAGGCAATTGCAACCGCTCCACTTGCTGTGCTGTCATGGTCAAACACACCAAGCCCCGTGCTTCAGTGATCATAAAGTTGATCGCCTGAGTGGTGACATGATCCGTTGCTAAAATCAAATCCCCTTCATTCTCACGGTCCTCGTCATCCACCAAGATGACCATCTTGCCGTTGCGAATATCATCAATAATTTCCGGAATCGTATTAAAAGACATTAGCTATTCCTCATCTCCAAAGACCGCTGCACCGCTCGCGCCATATAATCAGGCTCCACATTCACAGATGCTCCGATTTGCAATTCCCCCAAGTTGGTTCGCTTCACCGTTTCGGGAATTAAACACACCGAAACCAGATCTTCCTGCAAATCATTCACTGTTAAACTCACGCCATTCAAAGTCACACTTCCTTTTTTCCATAAAAAAGGCAAAAGAGAAGCCTGCACTTGCACATCCAAAAAAAACGACTCTCCCACAGACTCAGCCCGACGAACAGTGCCCAGACTGTCGACATGGCCCGTAACAAGATGTCCATGGATACGGTCTCCCCAACGCAAGGATCTCTCCAAATTGACTTTTTTGCCAATCCAACTCTTCGGCTGCCACTGCAAAACCCGAATGGTTTCTGCCGCCAAGGCAAAGGTCATCTGCCTCTCATCAAAGGCTTCCACGGTCAGACAGACACCGTCACAGGCGATGCTGTCTCCAAGTTTTATATCATTGAATTCATTAGGTTTTTCTATTTGTATACGATAGGCATTCGGCAGCTCTTGCGAGCTTATAATAGGCATGACGGATTCAATAATTCCTGAAAACATAAGGGCCTCAGCTTGATTGCCGAGACCCTACACTTTTGCCTGGAAATTGGCAAGTAAAGCGGTGAGAACTTCCGCTTTTCTCTGGTTAACCGCGACCTGGTTTCGCCGGATTGGAAGTGCCCCCGCTGCTGCTACTATTGCTGCTGCTACCTGTTGAAGAGCCACTGCTCACAGGAGTCACGGATTCAACTCCGGCCTCCACCGGAACATAGTCCGCTGCGTGCATTTTATAGAGCTTCACTTTCGCACCCACCACAGCATTTTCGTCGTTCTGCTCAATCACTCGACCACGAGAAATCTCATCGCCCACCCAGTCGATTTCCACTTTAGCC
>JBCECD010000128.1:0-6387 GCA_039206745.1 Bdellovibrio sp.
AAGTAAGAAGGTGCTACGAGTTCAGGCTTTGTTGGAACAACACTTTTTTTGGCTTCTGCTTGCGGTTGCGGGAAGAGAGCATTCATTTTTTCAGACAAGTCTCCATGACCGCCTCCAGCTGCTTGAGAGGCAGATGTAAAAGACAGAGCTACGGCGAATGCGAAAAGTGGTAACAGAATCTTCATGGTAGAATCCTTTTGTGACTTCTAAAAATGTATCTCTCAAAGTAAAATAAAATGAGAACGAAGAAAACCCTCTTGCGCTTTTTGCTGGAGAGTGTTAAAAAGATCGTTCGGTTTTGTGGATGATCGCTCTATTAATACTCTAAATACTTGATATTAGAGAGGAAAGTCCGGACTCCATATGGCGGCGCAAGGGGTAACTCCCCTCGGCAGTAATGTCAGGAACAGTGGAACAGAGAGAATGTCCAGGGCTATGAGCCTGGAGGCGGAAACGGGAGCCTTCAGGGGAGCTGCTGGAGTGAAAACAGCTAAACTCTGCGCGGAGCAAGATCAAATAGGAAGACGTTAGTAGGACGGCCAGTCCGTAGTCTTCGGGTAAGATCGCTTGAGGGTGTCAGTAATGACACTCCCAGAGGAATGATCATCCACGATTATCGGGAAAATTATGGGACCTGGTGATTTGGACAGAATCCGGCTTACAGCAAAACCGAAATCCCGCCTTCTTTACGTCTTCTTAATGAGCAATCCCCGGTTGGAGAAGCGGTGTCTTTTCGCACTGAGACGCTGGTCCAGATTGTATACTTGCTCACATCCTCTACGAGAAATGCCCTCTGAAATGACTTAATGTGAAGACATGGAGGGATTCATGCGCTTCTCTATTTTGTTATTCGGTCTGACAACGTTTCTCTTTTTAAATGGCTGCTCCACTTTTCAATCTCAAACTCGAGCGCCGTCATCAACTGAATACGTCGATCCTCAATATCAAGAATTTTTCAGTTTGATGAATGAAGCTCTTTCTTTTCGTGCTGAGGCGATCACCTTTTTGAAATCCAAGAAGATGATTTCAGATGATCCGTCAAAAGATCTGGGAGATGTGGAAGTTGTACTCTCCCGTCAAGAGAGTGAGTATGTGCGCTCAGTAGGCGCGAAGTATCTGGCTTTGCGCCAAAGACTTTTGGATATGGCTCGAGGGGCGGGCGTGACTTTTGAGGGACAAAATCAAGTCTTCCTTACTCCTGGCAAAGGCACTCGCATTGAGATTGCTCACCCTGCGCAAAATGATGGGCCGGGTGCGGTCCTGGAAGTGCGCACGACTTATGTAGATCCCTCCGATGCAAAAGGCCAGGAGTTGATTTTCCGTATGCAAATGGGCTTAGCCGCCTCTTTGATTTTAATGGACAATTATATGGTTGCGATTGAAGCCTTTAATAACAACTCAAGTCTGCGCTATGTTCTCAACTACGACATCAAGGAGAAAAGAAAAGCTTTGCAGGATATTGCAGATTCCTACTCTTCGATTGTCTACCGTCAGCAAATATCGAGAGCTATCGGCTTTGTCGAAAAGCTGATGGAGTGGCGACGCCAAAAGGGAGTTCCAACCGGTGCTGAAGAGAGCAAGCTCTACGGTTTGAGTCAATCAAGCATCTGGTATCTGGCTGTGATCAATGGTCGAACAGGCTCGGGTTTGGGAGATGCTTTCAGCAATCTTCTGGATCGGTTGAGTTTGCGTGGAAAGCGTGGTTTGCGAGCGGCGTCTTTTGGTTTGAGTATGGGATTTGGAAATCTGGTTGGTTTAGTGGAGGAGCGTAAGGGTTATCTTTATAATATGGCGGCTTCAGAGAAGGCTGACTTAATTGCTAACATGAAGCCCCTCGATATTCTTTTGGAAAAAACGCCCTTCCGCTTAACAGATAAAATGATTCCTGGTCATTATGGACATGTGGCGATTTGGCTGGGGACTGAACAACAACTGAAAGATCTCAAAGTTTGGGACTCCCTGGATGCATCAATTCAGGCGAAAATCCGCTCTGGTCACAGAATTGTCGAGGCGCTGCGCCCTGGAGTTGAGATCAACACTTTGGATCACTTCTTGAATATTGATGACTTCCTGGTTTTAAGGGATGTGCGTCCCGGCATAACAGATGAGTACCGTCGTGCGGCCATTCATCAGGCTGTAGCTCAGATCGGTCTTCCTTACGATTTCAACTTTGACGTGCACTCGCACGCACGTATTGTCTGCTCTGAAATCGCTTATGTGGTTTTTTCTGATATCCAGTGGCCGACAGAGGAAGTGGTTCGTCGTTATACGATCAGCCCAGATAACGTGGCTCAGCTGGCGTATGGGCCGAACAAGAAGTTTGAGCCGGTGATCTTATATTACAATGGGAAAAGATACTTTAAAGACTTAGATCGTTCTCTTCAGCTTTTATTGAAGGCGGACGATGCTTCGTATGCGGAATTTGAAAGATTTCAAAATCAATAGGAAGTGATTATGTCGAGAAATATACGCTGGTTATTAGTGGTGGGAGCGTCTGTGCTGTCTTTGCACTGTACGCACAAAGAAACGCGCACTCCTGCGGGCATGCAAGATATCGTGAAAAATATTGAAGTGAATTCTCTCAACCAAATAATGGGAGGGGATTCGCCATGGCAGCAGTATCGTCGTACCATGAAGGCTGATTTTTATGTGAGAGGGGATAAAGAATATCTTTCTTCCACAGCGAAAAAAGCTCTGCAAGAGGCCTTGGCGAAAAGTTTGGGAGTGGAATCTCCAGAACAGGGTTTAGCCAAGCTCTTTGCAGGAAATCTCAAGCAGTCGGTGGTTGATAATTTTGTTAAAACGCTGCGCTTTTATAAGCTATTCAATGTGGGCTTGCAGATGGAGTTGACCTTCCTTCCGCAAGGTTATGAAAGACGCAATTTTGATGCTGAGTTGAACAGCAATCAATTGGTGCGCTTGAATGAAACGGGACAGCTGAGTCGTAAACTGGCGGCTTTGGATAACAGTAAGATGACAACATCCATATATAACAATGCAGTTTTGATTCCGCAGCAAAATGATCCCAGTTATATCGGTGGCACGATCACCTTTTATCTTGAAATCCTGGATACAAATGTAAGGGTGAAAATACCTTCTCTGACAAAAAATGGAGTTAAAGGATTTGTTCGCTACCGTCATTATTACCGTATGAATCAACCAGTGCAGTTTCAGTCAAACTGCGATATCTACAATATCCATGCTCAGAGCAGCCGTGATTCTGTACCGTCCTTTTATACAGTTGATATCTATAAGAACTTCAATCTGGAAAACCTGATACCTACTGCCGAGACCATCGAGGTGTGGCCGGGTTTGATCGGAGCCACGCAAGATGGCCGGGATGAGTTGTTGCCCCTGTCCACTTCGAAAGAGGCCAGTTCTCGACTGGCCACTTTTGATGTGAAGGTGAAACAAAAGAAATATGAAGACATTGAATTCGGAGTTGAGAGACTGGTTTACGATGTCCAGAGTAAAAAATTGGATGCGGAAAAATCCAAAGTGAGAGTGATCTCTTTCATTCGGAACCGAGATGTGGCGCCGGGACAGGATGAGGTTCTCTTGCAAAATGTCAGCCGAACTTTCTTTAATAGCTGTGGTTCTTCTCTTAACAAGTTGTTGAATGTGAATGCGGTCATGCCAGGAGGTGTTCAGTGAGAAAAGTAATGTGGCCTCTCTTGGTCTTGATGTTGGGAGCACCCTTGGCTCAGGCTCAGGATGTTTCTTTAAAAGAGCGCCTGATGGCGATGGATTTCTACAAGCAAAGTTATGATGTTGTTTTTGCGGCAGAGTCCTGCCGGCGAGTCGACAGTCTTCTTAAGGATCTTCGCAAGCTCTCTTCTCGGGAGCGAGCTCAGGCTGAGGCTTTTATTGCGGCTCATGAAGCGAAGGTGCCGGAAAAAATCCTGTTGCCTCTGGTCTATTGGAAATTTATCAAGAAGAACGCAGCAAATGAAACCAGAGTTATGAAGTTCTGGTTGCAGACTCGTCTTCAGGTTCTGCGCGATTATGCTGATGATCCACTCAAAGGTGATACTCAGTCCAAGCAGAGCGCTCGTGAGTTGATGTCAACATGGGCGGGAGCAACGTCTCTTAATATGAATAGCCCTGAGCTCACTCAGGATTTGCGGAAAACCTTTCCTGCGATAGATGATTACTCGCTGGTGGCGGGGGGATTCATTCCAGGCAATGTGGTGGAGTTGGTCAGTCACAATGAGATTTCTCCCGAGAGAATTCAATGGTTCAACGACCGTGTCATCTTTGCCGGAGGCAAGTTGGATTTCTCCCAACCCTATATGAAGATGCCGCTCAACAACAATGACGAAGGACATCCGTCCTTCAAAGATCCTATGTTCGCCAAAATCCGCGATATGATTTTATCGGCGAAAGAATCTATTTTTATAGATATCTTTCTTTTTGGTGGAACAATGGGTGGAACTCTGAGTAAATTCCTTCTCGAGCAAACTGCTGAAAAGAGAAAGGTTAACCCGAACTTTCGTGTGCTGTTGTTGCATGATTTTGCAACGAACTACAATATGAAAGACGAGATGATGCCGATCTTCAGGTACATCCGCGATGAGATCGCAACCAATCCTGCTCTCAAGGGGAGTGTCTATTTATTGCAAGCTAATATCCAACGGCATCCTCCGGGGATTCCTTTTGGTATCACCAACCTGGTTCCGCGCACCGAGGAAACATTCAAGTCCTTGGAGAAGCGCAATACATACTATGAATCCAAAATTGATCATAGCAAAGTGATTGTCGTGGATGCGGAATCTGATGCTCCTCAAGCCTATTTTGGTTCGAAGAACTGGTCGGATCACAGTGGTGGTTACTACTATGACAATGCTCTCTATGTGAAAGGCCCGGCGGCGGCCATGGTTCAAGCGGCTTATTATGATGATGTGGACGCGGCTTTGACTTTGAATAAAGAAGAGAGAAAGTGGTTCTATTTTAAAGAAGAAGGTTTTTCGAATGAAGCTTATTTGAAAAATAGAGACGATATTTTAAGCTGGTTTAAAGTAAAAAGAAGTTCTTATCCCCCTGTGGGCAATCAAGTCGTGCGGTTGGCGGAAGCCAATGTCGATGGTAAGATCAAAGACACTCGCAATATGTTGGTGGACATGATCTCCAAGGCACAAAGCCATATCTACATGGAGCATCTTTTTATTTATGATAAATATATCAACGATGCTCTGATGAAGAGAAAGCTGCAAGTTCCCAAACTGAAAATCCGCATCCTGGCAGATCACAATGGTAACTTTAAGTTGGGTGGACTGCCGAACACTCTGTATCTGGATCAAATGCTTGAACATAAAGTGGAAGTGAAAGCGCGCAAAACTTTGGGTATTGAAGCTCACTTTCCGAATGGCACAAAGCAGGAATATCATCAGGAGAACCATCGCAAGATCACTTCTGTGGATGGGAAAGTTCTTTTGGTGGGATCGTCCAACCTCAACCCTGATACTCTTCAAGGCAGCTTCCGTGAATTTGGTGCACAGATTTACGATACGCAGGTGATCTCTCAATTCGAAAAAGAATTTGAGAAAGACTGGAATGATACTGCGAAAGTAGGACCTTTCTATGAAGGCGACAAACTGCGTTTACAAGTTTTGGGGCAAGAGTTGTCGCCGGAGCTTTCGCGTATGTTGAACAATCTTGGCTCTCAGGTTCTGCGTGCTAAAGATGATATCGAGAAGAGATAATGCACAGGCTTGGTATTGGAGAGGGAGCGGTTCAAGGCTTTTAAGTCTGTTAGAGAATGTCTTCTTGGAAATCTGACCTGTTAGCAAGAACACAGTATTGGCGAGAACTAGAATTCAAATAAAAAAGGGCTCTTAAAGAGCCCTTTTTTTAATCTTGCCTAAAAGCAAACTCAGCGTAGCGGTCTTCATCAGTGAAATAGGTTTTAAAGTCCGGGGAAACGTAACTGACTTCGCTGATACGTCCTTCAGTGCACTCTTTCAGAGAGGAGTGTTGGCCGTTAAAATCGCAATCGCCGACATACCAAGCTTTTTCTGAATACTGCACTTTGTAGCCGACGACAGTGTCGTTTTTATAGTAGGCCTGAACCCAGTCCAGGCGAGTGCGGCCAGCAGCATAGTAATCTCCTTCGAGAATGGTGTCGCGCCAGACTTGAGCTTGATCTATGACTACATTTTTAAGTTGATCCCGAGTTGCAGGGTTTAGTTTATTAAGACGAGTTTTTTGATTGTAAAGAATCGTCATCGCATAAGGAGCTTTGCAGGGAGTATTTCTGCAAGCGTTCTCAAAGTGCGCAGCCTCTTCGTAAAATTTATCGCCGTCTGGCCCCATTTGATCGGCAAAAGACCACGAAGCACTGAAAATCACTCCTAATGAAATAAGAAAAATTTTTGCCTTCATAAGCCC
>JBCECD010000129.1:0-6346 GCA_039206745.1 Bdellovibrio sp.
CCTGCCTCCTGGAGTTTTACTGGCAGCACTGTTCGCGGGGAGATGGGTGGATATGCCTATATCAAAAATGCCATCCTGCGCTTTGGCCACGTTCCTGTTTTTTGGCTCCCTTATCTTGTCGTTCCCTTGAAAAGCGATCGTCAATCCGGCCTTTTAACTCCTTCATTTGAAGTTTCAGATAAAGGGGGCTTTGCTATTGCTCAGCCTTATTTCTGGGCTATTTCTCGCAGCAGTGATGCCACTCTCGAGCTGAAGAATTACGAAAAGAGGGGTACAAAAGGTCTGCTTGAATACCGCTATGTCTTGAATGAGAACTCCTATGGTTCTTTGAACGCCGCGAGTATTTTTGATAGAGTTTTTGCAAGCGAGTCGCGCTTGAATCAGTACCGCTCTGAAAACGATAAGTTCAGCCCCTTGGACAGATGGTTTTTACGCTATGAACACTATATTGAGATGCCCGATGGCGGTGTTCATCGCTCTCAGGCCAATCTCGCCAGTGATCTGCAATACCCTCGGGATTTTTCGGAAGAGACTCTGAACCACGGTGACGCAGCCATGGAAAATCGCGTCTCGTATACCAAGAATACAGAGGATCAGCATTTCAGTATCGACTCATCTTATTACGTCAATCTGCTGCATGCCGATCCCCTGTCTGACAACACCGATGCTGTTCATCGCATTCCGGAGTTTCGTTTTTCTCAAGCTCAGGAAAATATCGGCAACAGTAATTTTATCTATTCTCTGGATCTGAACTTTGCCAACTTCACTCGCTCTGGCAATGCCTATGATGACATGGAGTCCGCCACTATCAACGGCAGTGTGGTGCGATTCCCGCGCAACACATGCCATAGTCCCAACTGGGAAGACAATCCTAATTGCCAGAGAATTTACGATGGCTCCTATGATCCCTCGACGGATTTGTTGCGCACAGGACAGCGTTTGGATTTCCAACCTTCACTCTACTATCCAATCAAAATGGGTGATGGCTTGGATCTTTTACCCAAGTTGGATTACCGCGAGACTCACTACAACTTCAATGTAGATGAAAAATCTTATGTTTCGCGACGCTATTTACGGGCAGAGTTGAGTTCAAGGGTTAATTTAAGTCGCATCTATGGCGATACCATCAACCCTAAAGCTACGCGCTACAAACATGAAATCATTCCGGAAATCACATACAGTCGACTGCCCTGGGTGGCTCGTGATGATCATCCCTTCTTCGGCACAGCTTCAGTTGAGGATGCCTTTTATTTTTCTCGCGACAATGTCAGCGACTTGGATATCAGCAACGACTATGGCTTGCAATTCGACTACAATGACCGCATTTATGATCGCAACTTAGTCACTTTCGCTTTGACGAACAAACTCACGGAAAAAAACTGGGTGAATGATCGCCCTTCCTACCGTCAAATTGGCTATTTGAAACTAGAACAATCCTACGACACCTCTCAAGACAGTCGCACCGGAGTGGCCGAGCCCTGGTCTGACATCGTTGCCACCTTGGATGTGCGCTTGGATAACTTTCAAACTTATTCCATTTTCAATTATTTTCCTTATCAAAACGTGACCAATGCTTCTTCGCGCGTTCGTTTGATCAACGACAACAAACAATTCGTCCAAGTGCAACTGACTCAGCAATACAATGTCACACCTGGCGCGGATGTCGACACTAGCAGCCGCAAAGAGGACTACACTATTTCTGCGGGTTTCTCGGCGAAGTACGTCAGTCTGATGGGGAAATTCGTTTACGATGCCAATTGGTCTGAAGCCAAAAGCAGCGATCAAATCAAATCCTGGGCTTACATTGTGCAGGTGACTCCTCCCGGAGATTGCATGCGCATCACCTTTATTCAGTATCAACCCACAGGCGGCGATAGTTTATTCAGATTCTGGTTTGAATTCACTTTCGATGGAACACCTAAGCCCACTCTGCCGCCAGAGGCTTTGAACAACTACAGCTTCTAGTCTCCGAGCCCTTCACCAAACCCCTCGAGTGAGGTCATTTTATTACATGCTCTGGGAAGATCCCCGTTTTCCTATTTCAATCCTGACCTTTGAGATTATCCTTTTCATATCTCAAGCCACCTGAAGCAGGCAGCTCAACTCTATGACAAATCTTCGAGAAGAATCATCTCCCCTTCTCGAGTGACAAAGGCCCAATGCATTTCTATTAATTCCTGAAACGACTCCGCTAAAAAATGCAAGGCGCGCTCCAGACGCTTTTTCTGCTGTGCCGAAAGACGATAGTTCTGAAAACCATCGAGTGAAGAGGTTTTCACCTCGATCAAAACCAGATGTCCTTGTGGTGAGCGCATCAAGAGATCCACTTCCGCAAAGGGGGTGCGCAGTCGCTGCTGCAAAAGTTGATAGCCTTTTTGTCGATAAACTTCGAGAACCCGCTGCTCTGACTTCAGCCCTTGCTGATGAGCCCAATACTCTTTAGGTAAGGGCGTGGAGGTATTCTTTGACGCCTGCGAAGGTCTTGCGATGCAAGATACAGGGGCCGTGCGCGGCGATATTTTTTTTGTGTGCTGGGGTTGAGTAACCCTTGTGAACTTCGAAGCCATAAAGCGGATACTTCACTCCCCATTCCTTCATCAAGCGATCTCGCGCAACTTTCGCCACAATAGAGGCCGCCGATATCGGCGCCACTCTCAAGTCACCTTTGATCACCGTGGTTTGCCTAAAGCCCGCGAGGTGAGGTATTTCCTTGTTACCATCAACAAGGACGTGCCCCCCCTGAACTCCTAACATTTCCACTGCTCTTTTCATTGCGAGCAAAGAAGCATTGAGAATATTAATCTGCTCGATTTCCTCAACAGAAGCACTTCCTATACCAACCTGATGTTCTCTTAAAATGAGTTCGGCCAACTCTTCACGACGGGCTTCGGACAAAAGTTTGGAATCCGTCACCAGATCCTGCACCGCCGAGGAACGAAAAATTACAGCCGCAGCATAGACAGGACCAGCCAAACAACCGCGCCCGACTTCATCCACCCCAATCACCGGAGCTGGAGAAAATTCTGTCCATTTGATTTCAGGGAATTCAAGAAAGGAACTTTTTTTTGCCATAGAGATGCCGCATTCTCCGAGGGAGTTTTACAAAGCAAAAAACCCAGAACGGATGTTCCAGGTTTTTGTTCTTCCGAAAACTGTGTTGTAAAAACTAAGCCTCTGTTGCTTCGGCTTTAGTAGAAACCAATTCAGATTCGATCTTAGCAGCTTTACCTTCCAAAGCACGAAGGTAGTAAAGTTTAGAACGACGAACTTTACCGACATTCACCAACTCTACTTTATCCAAAGCAGGGCTTGAGAATGGGAATGTTCTTTCCACACCCACACCCGCAGAGATCTTACGAACTGTGAAAGACTTCGCAGCACCAGCACCTTGAATTTTAGTAACGATACCTTTGTAGAGCTGAACGCGTTCTTTCTCGCCCTCTTTCACTTTAACGAATACGTTGACTGTGTCGCCAGAGCTAAAAGTCTGAATGTTCTTGTTAGCAGCTTTAACACTTACACGTCTTACTAGATTTGTTTCTTTAGCCATTGCCTAATCCTTGTAGCGATCCATTATCATCAAAAGTAAAAACAAGGGTCTACCATGGACCCATTACGCGGTCAAGACAGATACTTACCGCCGATCGAACAGAAAGATGACGGTAGTCCTGCGGCGGAGCCCCCCGGATGCTCTCCAAAACCCCAGAACAGGAGCTGATCAGCCCTTCCGTCATGCCAAAGCCCGTCCCAAACAGCATAAAAACCGGCTTTCGCTCCGCATGCATAGCATGTCGCAACTCGGCAAAAGAAAAACATTTTTGTGCCCACTCTTTGCGAGCCGTTGTCGCAATTGTCAGACAGTCGGGAACATTCCAGCTTTGAAGGGCCTCTTCCACACTGGAAGCCGTCTCCACCGCATCCAAGGCGGTTCGCCGCATCGGATTGAATTTCGCCCCCTCCCCGGTTCGCCAATGATCCAAAACGCGATGAACAAACATCTGTTGCTCTTTCATCGGATGGATAATGTAATATTTTTCCACGCCATAGACCTGAGCCGCCCGCGCAATGTCATGAATATCGAAATTAGTCACGTTCGTCGCCACTGTTTTCTGCAAACGATCCCGAATTGGGTGATGAACCAATCCTATCGCCAGACGTGGCACATACACTTCTTCAGACATCTTCTTTTCCTATCAGTTCTTCTAAGTTTAAATCTTCCAGCGCCAGAACTTTCTTCTCCTTTACCGGCATCGCCCTGTAAAAGTCGATCAGCTTCATCCACAAGGAGGGGCGCTTTTTAGATCGCCCTGAAGCCTCCGCCAAGGCCTGCTGGTGCTGTTTTTTCCACTCAATGAGGAGATCGGGGCGTTTCTTCAAAGTCACAAGCAGAGCCACATTCCTCTTCCACTCATTAATACTGCCGTGATCACCGCTCAGCAAGATCTTCGGCACATCCTGCTCTCCATGGGAGCGCGGCTTGGTGAACGCAGGATGCTCTAATAACCCCTGCGAAAAACTGTCCTCCTGAGCAGAATCGGCATGCCCCAAAACACCCGGAATAAAACGCGCCAAAGAGTCAATCACCACCAAGGCCGCCAGCTCTCCTCCCGAGAGAACATAGTCGCCGATCGACAACTCTTCTTGCACATGAGTATTGATTGCGCGCTGATCTATACCGCCGTAGCGTCCACAGATAAAAATCAAATGCTCCTCTCGCGACAACTCTTGCGCCTTCTGTGCCGAAAAGGGCCTGCCTTGCGGAGAAAGATAAATGATCTTGGAATTGTTATGTTTCACTTTAAGAATGGTCTTCTCGAGAGGTTCCGCCATCATCACCATTCCGTCGCCGCCACCAAAGGGGCGATCATCCACTGTCTTATGGCGATCGGTTGCAAACTCACGCGGCGTATGCGCCATCACACTCAGTTTATTTTGGGTAAGGGCCTGCCCCAGGACGCCATAGGAGGCACCCTGCTGAATCATCTCCGGGAAAAGAGTGATCACATCAATCTTCATCAGACGTTCTCAATATCAAACAGTCCTTCAGGAAGATCCATCACCACAGCCTGATGTTTAAAGTCGATCTTTTTGATAAAGGCCTCTACAAAAGGAACCTCCACCTTGCGACCCGCTGTCTCAACAACAAGAAGATCTTGCACTCCATTGGAGGAGAAACCAACGATTTCCCCCAACACTGTTTGCTCTGGATTTTTCAGTTTAAAATTCTTAATTTCCGAAAGATAGATTGTCTCGCCGGGACCTGAAACCAGAAGCTCGTCATCAATATAAAACTCACAGTGCTCCACACCCTCAGCTGCCGTGCGATCGGAGATCTCAGCCGCCTTCACGATGATTCCTTTTTTAAAAGGCTTGGTGCGCTCCACTGTATACTGACGAATCTCATCAGAATCTTTTGTCTTCAAACCGAAAGCCTTCAGTCTTTTTACCCACGAGATGTCGCCAGAAAAAACCAGCACGTACAAATCACCTTTTAAACCGTGCGCTTCTCGCACTTTACCCACTAATTTCATGTCTACTCCGAAATAAGAAAAGGGGTTGCCTCAATGACAACCCCTTCCTTAGAGAATCAATTTTCTATTCTTAACTACTCAACGATATCCAAATGATAACGTTTATTGAGCTTTGTACCAGCGGCCCGGATGATAGTTCTCATTGCCGCAGCAGTCTTTCCTTGCTTGCCGATGACTTTACCAAGATCTTCCTTGTCAACTTTTAAAGCAAGGAGAGTGGTCTGTTGACCAGGGATCTCGTCAACTTCGACGTTCTCTGGTTTATCCACAAGAGACTTGGCCATAAACTCAACGAGGTCTTTCAAGCTATCCATATCCTACCCCCCCAAAAAGATAGTACTTCTCTTATTCTAGCGAACTCGCGAAGTACTTGCCAATCACTATTTAGCTTGAGCTAGTTTAATAACGTGTTTTACACGGTCGGTGGGTTGAGCACCTTTTTTAATCCACTCTTCAACTTTAACCAAATCCAACTCAACTTTTTTATCATTCCCTTTAGGTGTTGGGATGTAAGTTCCAAGAATATCAAGGAATTTTCCAGTAACATAGCGACGAGAGTCTGCCACAGTGATACGGTATTTAGGTTCGTGCTTTGCACCCATACGAGCCAAACGAATTACAACTGCCATTTTTCTAAACCTCTTGTTTCAAAAACAGTAAGACCAAGTGTGTACTGTGTTAACGATTAAATATCAAGCCTTAAAATGGGAACTTCATTCCGCCTCGACCCATTCCCATCTTCATAAGGCTCCCCATCATCTTCTTGGCGTCCTCAAATTGCTTTATAAGCTTGTTCACAGCTTGAACTTGAGTTC
>JBCECD010000130.1:0-6324 GCA_039206745.1 Bdellovibrio sp.
CCATGATACCGAGTCTGTGCCTTGTCGAAGAACAAAGTGATGCTCATCAAAGAAGACATCTGAATTTGTTCCATGGTTTTAGCGAGCGAGGGACGAATGGGCTTTAACAGCTCAGAGGCCGCAGTTGCAGAAGTTGCTAAAACCACTGGGCCTGGTAATTGTCGCAGGTCGACTTCTGCATTGAGATGAATAATCACCCCCAGCTCTTGGAGTTTCTTTTCCAAGTGATCGACCAGATCCTGCATGCCACCAGGGCCGGTGAGCAGACCTTTGTATTTCTGTTTCTTCCGCTTTTTGAAGAGAGGACCTAAAATCAAAGTGGCACTGAGATCTTTGATATCATTGCCGTAAATGCCTTGCATGGCAGGTCCCAAGATATACTGAGTGGCGGGCTTGCCGAGATGGTAGTGCCCCCATTCCTGCAAGGTCTCCTGGGGGCGGGGTTTGAACCCTCTTTTGCCTTGCAGGAGCAGGCAGCCTAAAACTTTTCTTAAGAAATCAAGGGTCTCACTCACATGCAGAGGCCACGAGCGAGGTTTATCGCGCATTAAGAATCGTTTTTTAGCGGTAGGCAGAGGGAGACTTGGTGTGAGAGCAAGCTCAGTAAAGAGTTCTTCCGCAGCTGGTGTGCGCATTAAGGCATTAGCGGCTTTTTCAGCAATGCCATACTCAGTGCGATCTGTTCCTAAAAGTCCTCCCACGCGCGAAGACTTTTCGTGAATCTCAACTGGAAATCCTTTTTGTCTCAGGCGCAGAGCCAAGCTCATGCCGGCGAAGCCTGCACCGACAATATGAATCGTTGGCTTCATATAGATTGCGAGAAGATTTTGGTGTGAGGTTGTTTGGATTTCAGTCGCTCATCAAAGAACACACAGGCATTGCGCAGGAACGGACGGCCGGCCTCTGTCACGTAAAGACTGTGATTCCTGATTTCAACGAGAGAGTCCTTCATCATTTCGTGTAGAAATTCTCTCGCATTGTCTTCTTGCTCCTGATTGATGAAAGAGACTTCGAACTCTGTCATCAGCTTTAAAATCTGATCCCGACGAACTTGATCTTCTTTTGTGAGAACATGGCCGCGCAGAGTGGGAAGATGATTTTCCTTTAAAGCCGTTTCATAGAGAGGAAGAACTTTTTCGTTTTGATGAAAGCTGTAAGGAGTTTCTGAAATCGAAGAAACTCCCAGGCCTAAAAGGACATCTGTTTTTTGATCTGTGTATCCCATGAAGTTGCGATGCAAGCGGTGCTCGCTCAACGCTTTGCTGAGATTATCTGATGGCAAAGCAAAGTGATCCATGCCCACCTCGATGTAGCCGGCATGGAGTAGAATCTCCCGCGCCAATTCATAGAGCGCACGTTTTTCGGCGGATTTTGGAAGATCCTCGTCTTTAAAAAGTCGTTGAGCTGGTTTGATCCACGGCACCAGGGCAAAGCTGTATAAAGCAATGCGATCGGGGCGCAGTTTAACAGTGGCTTCGGCAGTGTGACGGAAGGTTTCCGGAGTCTGACGAGCCAGACCGTAAATCAAATCAAAATTCACCGACGTATAGCCCATATCCCGCGCGGCTTGAGTCAGGCCCGCCGTGATCTCGAAGGGCTGAGTGCGATTGACCAGGCGTTGCACTTCGGGATGGAAGTCCTGCACACCCATGCTCACGCGAGAAAAGCCGAGATCGCGCAAAGCTTTGAGCTGTTCCGCATTCGTGCGCCGCGGATCCACTTCGATAGAACCTTCAAATTCCTCATCGCGGGGAACAGAGTCTAAAATGGGTTTGAGCAAGTGAACCAAGCTCTCGGCGGACAGAAAAGTCGGCGTTCCTCCACCCAAATGCAAATGCTTTAAAGGTTTTTGCATTAATTCAGGAACTTGCTCTTTGTACAGGTTCCACTCTTTCAGAACCAGATCGACGTAAGGGGACTCGCGCTTGTGATCCTTCGTGATGATATTATTGCAGCCACAGAAGGTGCAAAGAGACTCGCAGAAAGGGATATGTAGATACATCGACCACCCCTCTTCGCTCTCATTGAGAGTGGCGCTGAGATGTTTCACCCATTCTTCACGAGTGGGATTGATCTCCCAATAGGGAACAGTGGGATAAGAGGTGTAGCGCGGAGCCGGGACATCGTATTTTTTTAAGAGGTCTTTCATGATGAAAACTCCTTGCGAATGGTCTCGATGAACAGACGCACGTTTTTTTCGGGGGTTTTAGGCAAAACGCCATGCCCTAAGCCGCACACCCAGCCGGCTCTTTCGGCAGGAGACAGAGCTTTGAGAGGTTGAATGAAGCGCTGAATTTCTTTTTTCAAAGTGGTTTCGTCTAAGAAAAGCAAGGATTGATCGAAGTTGCCTTGAACAAAACCTTTCTTTTGAATGGAGAAACACTGATTTAATTGACAGCGATGATCAAAGCCCTGACCGGCCCAGGGCAGAGAGCAAAAAGCCTCGTTGAAGAAAACAGGTTGAGTGCCTTTGGAATAATAGCCGATTTTGCCTGGATAGTCCTGAGCCAGACGACTCAAACAGGGCTGAATCCATTCCTGGAAAAAGGCCGGAGACACTTCCCCCGCAGCGGTGTCGAAAATCATCACGACCTCGGCTCCGCCTTCAAATTGCAGGCGAATGTTTTCTTTGAGGAGAGGATACATGATTTCCAAGAATTTTGGGAAAAGAGAGATCAGGGATTTTGACTGAATGAGTGAGCCGGCATGAGAGCCTTCCACCGCATAGACGAACAAAGTCCAGGGTCCACCGATAAAACCGATCAGACTTTTATTGTTCGGTAAAACCGCCCGCGTGGCTTGCATGGCTTGCTTTTGGAAGGACATGAATTCCACGGCTTTTTCCACAGATCCTAATTGCGACAAGGTTTCGGGGGACAATTTAAATCCCAACTGGGGTCCATGATCGGTGTAATCCAGTCCCATTCCCAAAGCCTCTAAAGGAAATAAAATATCACTGAACAAAATGGAAACATCAAAGTCAAAATCAGCCACAGGTCCTAAGGCCACTTGAGCCGCCAGCTCAGGGCGCTTACAGAGATCCATAAAAGAGTGCTCACGACGCAGTCCTTGATAGTGTTGATGATAGCGTCCTGCCTGGCGCATAAACCAGACGGGAGGGACTGCTTGAGGCACTCTTTGCAAAGCGTTTTTAAAAAGACTGTTCACGATGGCTCCTCTGTAAACCATTGATAGCCCACTCCCCGCACAGAACGAATGTGTTTTTCACCATCGTCCCCCAGAAGCTGGCGCAAGCGCACAATGATATTGTCAATCGTCCGATGGCTGGGATTTTTATCCACGCCCCAGACTTCATTCATGATTTCATCCCGGCTGAGAACCCGATGCGAATTCTCCACGAGAAGTTGTAATATTTTGATATCAGTCACTGGCGGATATTCGATCTGACCAGATTTTTTTTTCACCGACATATGGGTGAAGTTCACGGTGCAAGTGCTCAGCTCCAGTTCTCTGGCTGTGGCGTGGGCCGCGAGCACATGCTTCACTCGCAAAAGCAATTCTTTGAGATGAAAAGGTTTCGGAATATATTCCTCGGCCCCTAACTCAAAACCTCGTAAGCGAGATTCCGCGTCAGCTTGAGCGGTTAAGAATAAAAACAAAGTCGAAGAGTTCTGCTTCATTTTTTGCGCGAGATCAAAGCCGTTGCCGTCAGGCAAACCAACGTCCAACAAAATAAGATCAAAGTCTCGGTGTCTGGAAAAAACAGACCAGGCCTCTTGAAAGGTTTGCGCCCAGTGTACATCGTACTCTTTTTTCAAGCGTTCCGTGAGAGTTTCACCCAAAGAAATGTCATCTTCGACCAAGAGAATTTTTCTCATTTCACTTGCCCTCGGATTTCAATCAAAGCTTTAAAGCCTTCGCGGTTGGTGGATTCAAAACGGATATCGCCACCCATTTTTTGCATCATCCGCTTGGTGATCAAAAGACCAATGCCATTGCTGCGTGTATCCTGAGACATCAGGATCTCTGAGCCGAGTTTTTTTAACTCTCCCTGAAAGCCCACGCCATTGTCCTGAATCTCCAAAGCGATTCTTTGTGCATTCACAGTGCGAACTTTGATCCGCACAGAGGTGGCCTGGCCGTGCAGAACGGCATTTTGCAGCAGATTTTTTAAAACACTCAAAAGGCCGCGTCGATCTCCGTGCAAGAGAGCTTCCTTCTCCAGCTCCAGGGAGATTTCAGAAAACTCACTGCGCAAGCTGGAGAGCATTTCGCTCAAAGAAATATCTTCTTGCAGGAAGCTGCTGCCTGATTCCATATTGGCCAGAAGCAAGGAGTTTTCCAGTTGCAAATCCAAACGCTGAATATCACGAATCAGTCTTTTTAAAACAGGATGAGAGTGGTCGGCAAAATCCTCTTCCAAAACCTCACCCTGCAAGCGCAGGCGAGCAATGGAGGTTTTGATATCGTGACTGAAGGTCGCAAAAAAGAAGCGCAGACGTTGATGGCGTTTTTGATCGCGGTAGGTGAAGATCACCAGGGCGATTCCTCCAAAGAGAATGGCCGCCAGTAAAATAGAACCTTCCCAGGCAAACATACGATGAGAAGTGCGAAGCTGCTCGAGATTGGTGACTTCAGTGGGGTTCAGGCGCAGCAAAAAGAAAACCCACCACCACGCCACCAGAGAAAATGTAAAGACAAACCAGATAATGGCCAATGCCGTTTTAATATGAGGTTTGAGCAGCCCCTTGAACATACTTAAGAAAGACTCTCCAAGATGGCCGTGGCCGCCTCCTCGAGAATATCATCACTGTGAGCCCAGGATACAAAACCCACTTCGTAGGCATTGGGAGCCAGGTAAACGCCTTTTTCGAGAGAACGCAGGAATAAACCTTTGAATACTTCACTTTGGCCCGCAGGAATTTGCGCGATGGAGCGAATCGGCTGAGTGGTTTTGCCATGAATCCAGAAAAGAGAGGCCGTGTGTGTGATCTCTAAATTTTTTCCAGCTTTCTCAAAGCCGTTGCGAAGCAAAGAGGCAAATTTTTGTGTTCTCTGTTCCAATACATTCCAACCGTTCAGGCGCTGCATCTTTTGCAGAGTGAGCAGGCCGGCTCTCATGCCAATAGGATTGGCACTCAGGGTTCCGGCTTGATAGACATCTCCACTCGGAGCCACGCGATTCATCAAATCAGCCCGGCCACCATAACAGCCGACAGGGAAGCCGCCGCCGATGATTTTTCCATAGGTCACAAGATCGGGTTGCAGACCTGTTTTTTCCACCATGCCACCAAGGCCGACGCGGAATCCTGAAATCACTTCGTCAAAGATCAGCAAGCTGCTGTTCTTTTTGCAGAGCTCAGAGACTTTCTGTAAAAATTCAGGACGTTGAATCAATAAACCGTAATTCGCGGGCAGAGGCTCGATGATCACGGCGGCGATGTCAGATCCATTTTTGGCAAAGACTTCCTGTAAAGCCGCTTCATCATCCAAAGGTGTGACCAGAGTTTGCGCGGCCACTTCCGCAGGAATCCCCGCACTGGAAGAGGTTGCCGTTCCGGCTAAACCACTGCCGGCTTTCACTAACAGATTGTCGACATGACCGTGATAGCAGCCTTCAAACTTCAAAATTTTATTGCGTCCTGTCGCTGCACGAGCCACACGCAGAGCACTCATCACAGCTTCCGTTCCCGAGGAAACGAAGCGCACTTTTTCCATGAAGGGAAGAGTGCTGGTGATCCATTCAGCCAACTCCAGAGAGTAAGGTTCTGCGGCGCCGAAGGTCCATGCTGTTTCCACCATGCGGTGGACTTCCTCTTTCACTTCAGGATCGAGATGGCCGAGGATCAAAGGGCCAAAGCTCTGACAAAAATCAATATACTTTTTGCCTTCCACGGAAGTGAGATAGGCGCCTTCGGCCTTGTTGAAAAAAACAGGAGCTCGATCCAAGCCCTTAAAAGAACGAACCGGTGAATGAACTCCGCCGGGTGCTACTTTTAAAGCGCGTTGAAAAAGGTTATCAGAAGTTACTGAGTGCATTGTTTTCTCCAATCTTCCACATCCAGAAATAAACTCAATCGAGAAGTCTCATAGCGCGATTTCTTCTTTAAGACATCTGAAATCACAGCATGCGTATTGCCGGGACCGCAGGCGTGATATTTATCCAGCAAAGACGAATCAACTTGGAGGGCCGCTAAAAACTGACTGCCACTGCGCCAGAAGAAAGCCTCTTTCCCCTGAAGGGATTGAATGCTTGGCCCGGTCAACTGTAAAGAGTAGGTTGCCAGCACCGGCATTTTTTCCTCGGGCACAGAGCTGTCTTGGTGGGACAACTTAGACCATTGCAAAGATCGTCCGTAGAGA
>JBCECD010000131.1:0-6225 GCA_039206745.1 Bdellovibrio sp.
ATATGACGGGATAGATAAATAGCGATAAAAGTAAATCCAATCGCCACATAGCCCACGACATTGTAACCCTCCATGCGTCCATGGGTTCCGGTGGTTACAATGAGGCCGGCGATATAGCTTGAAAGAGCTGAGGACAGATGCTGCACACAACTGACGATGCTCATGAAGCTGCCGCGATTTTGTGGCATGGCTGTGCCGGAAACCAAAGCTGTCGCCGGAATCATCCGTCCCCCTGAAGAGACAAAGAAGAAAGCGCAAACTGCGAGAACCCACCACAGTGGTGTGACGGCAAGATGCGTGATCACCCAATAGGGCAGCAGAGTGATCAGAGCGCCCCATAAGAATACTTTGTGTTTACCGAAGCGATCCGACAGGCGCCCGACATAGGGAGAGGAGAAAATCGTCAGCAGACCTCCCAGCATATACATCAAGGGCAACTGTCCTTCGGTAAGTCCGGCATTGGCGACAAGAGAGGGTGAAAGGAAAGGAATGATGGCAAAGTGCCCGAACATCACTGCGGACATGAAAAACAAAGCACGACGTTGGTTGGCGTTGCTCAAGATGCGAGTGAGAGTGCGATGGGGCGGCTCCTTCTTGCGAATTTCCATGAGATGCAAACGCATCGGTGGAATGCGCAGCCAAATCACCAGACATAAAAACAAGGCGAAAACCCCGAGGAAAAGGAAGGGCGCATGCCAAGAAAATTGATTTGCTAAAAAGAGACTGAAGGGAACTCCGAGAATCGAGGCAATAGAAAAGGAAGTCATGATAACTCCCATGGCACTCCCTCGGCGCTCATAGGAAATGGCATCGCTGACAATCGACAAGACCAGTGAGCTGAGAACCCCGCCAAAAACACCGGTGAGTCCTCGCGCAAGCAGCAGCAACTCATAGGTTGGAGCCAGAGCACAAGCCAAAGTGCCTAGAGAGAAACCGACAAAGAAAAAGAGCAGGCTTGCTTTGCGATCGAACTTGTCCATAAAGAAGGCAGCCAAAAAACCACTGATTCCAGCACAGAACGTGTATGATGACACGAGGAGTCCGAACTGATGAGGGTTGATGCTAAAGATGCGCATCAACTGTGGTCCGAGTGGCATCATGATCATAAAGTCGACGATGGAGCTGAACTGCACAGAGGCGAGAATGAACAGGAGAGTTTTTTCTTGTCTTGAAAACACGGGGTGAGTCCTTTTTGTTGACGCTTTCTAAAGTAACCGATAATTCATTCTCATGACAATTATTTGGAAATTTACAAAATTTATTATCATTATCGTTGCAGTTATCGGAATCCTTTGGATCGTAGCTGCCAATTACAGTGTCATTTTCTCTAGGACTGTTCAAGGAGAGATTACAGGTATCGAGCGCGTCGAGATTCCTGTGGCATTGGTTTCTCGTTCGGATGCCGATATCACTTCGAAGGTGTTTTCTTTTGCGATAGGAATTAAGGATCGCAAAACAGGAGAGATCTACACGGCGTCTTCTGAAGATCGACAATGGGCGGTTGCGACAAGGGGTCAGTGTGCGGAGGCGGTTTTCCTGCCTTATCCTCCTTGGCAATTCACGAAAAAAGACACTTACTTCGGAGCTCGACTGGTGCGTTTGCACGAGTGTGAGCAGTAAGGTCTTTCGCGGTGTTAGAGCTTTTACTGCTTTTCACTGCCATTGGTGCCGGCTTTTTAGGGGCATTGTTGGGAATCGGTGGCGGCATTATCATCGTGCCGGTTTTGACTCTGCTTTATAATGTGAATATTCGCTATGCGATTGCCGCCAGTCTGATCTCTATTGTCGCAACATCTTCAGGCGCGGCAGCGAGTTATCTGCGGGACTCCTTAACCAATCTGCGGTTGGCAGTTTTTTTGGAAGTGGGAACGGTTTCAGGGGCTATCGTTGGTTTTTTAATTGCTTCTTATATTAAAGCTCAATTTTTATTTCTATTGTTTGGCGTTTTCCTGCTTTTTTCCGCCCTGATGATGTTGCGAAAAAGAGAAGAACATCGCTCTGTCGAAAATCATCCTTGGGCTGCCGCTTTGAAGTTGGATGGAGTTTTTCCGAATGAGCGTGGGGAGAAGATATCCTATAAAGTGCAGAATGTTCCCTTAGGACTTTTTGTGATGTTTGGGGCCGGAATTCTCTCGGCTTTATTGGGAATTGGCAGCGGGATTTTCAAAGTTTTAGCCATGGATGGGGCTATGAAGTTGCCGATCAAGGTCTCTTCCGCGACCTCGAATTTTATGATTGGAGTGACGGCTTCCGCCAGCGCGGGAGCGTATTTGCTTCGTGGAGATATTCGGCCCGAGATTGCCTCTCCGGTTGCGGTGGGAATCATTATTGGTTCTTTTATTGGGGCTAAAGCCATGGTCAAGATGCCGGCTCAAATCATCCGTCGTATTTTTGTGGTGATCTTGGCTATTGTCTCGATACAGATGATCTATAAGGGGTTGTCATGAGCGAAAAAACATCTTCCGATCCTTTGCATGATTTAGAGCTCAAGATCAGTTTACTATTGAGAGGCGGCATTCTGTTTTCTGGAGTGATGCTTCTTTTGGGATGGCTTTGGGTGTGGTGGGAAAAGGGTGATGTGATTGGCACCTTCACGCAATATGATCCGCAGCCCTTGATGGAGAGTTTGCATTGGTCTTTGGTGATGAATGACCGGGCTCTGTTTTTATCCTTTTTGGGGCTTATTTTGTTAGTATCTTTGCCTGTAGTCCGCGTGTTTTTAACAGCGGTCTTATTTGTAAAACAAAAAGATTATAAATTAGCGATAGCCGCTTTTGCGGTGTTCTTTACTTTACTGGGTAGTTTTCTTTTGGGGATCGAGCTTTGATTATAACAATTTGTTAGCCAGATACCACGGCAGCAAGATGTACAGAGTGATATCGCGGACCAGATAATAGACAAAAAATACGGCAAAAAACTTCCAGCCATAGCGTTGAATAACGCCTTTGAGTCCTTTTTGGCGAAAGACGTCTTTGGCCTCACGAATCACGCGAGGGGTCCAGCGTTCTAGGAATCGGGGTTTGGCGGATGTTTTTTCCAAAAAGACCTCTTTATTCCTTTCGTTTAAAGGCTCCAAGGCAGAGGGTCAAGCAAAAGTCGCGGTCCAGTCGCTTCTGAAAGGGTCTTTCAGGAATTGAACTTTCCCGAAGGCGGTTCTACCATGGAATTACTATGAATATGAAAAATTTTAAAATGACCGCCTTTGTGAATCTGTATGGCCTCCTCAAAATTCCATTGATTCTCTTTGTCAGTCCTCGTGTTGTCGAGGCCGGAGAGAAGCGCTTTGTGTTGAAGATTCCTCTTTCTTATCGCACCAAGAATCATTTGAATTCGATGTACTTCGGAGCTTTGGGAATCGGGGCGGAACTCTCGATTGCCGCCGCAGCAGTGATGGCCATTTCGGACAGCAAGCAGAAGATCGATTTTATTTTTAAGGACTTTTCTGGTCAGTATATCAAAAGAGCGGATGGCGATGTGCATTTCATCTGTGAAGAAGTGGAAGCGGTTAAATCTTTGATTGAAGAAGCCTGTGTCAATCCCGAGCGTCTCGAGAGAAAATTGCGAGGTTATGCTGTGGTTCCTCGTCATAGTGATACGGAACCTGTGATGACTTATGAGCTCACTTTGTCAGTGAAAAATCGCTCTTTGCGCACGGCTAAAACATAGAACATAGCATTGAAATGCTGGCAGTTGCAGTGCAACCGCAGGGAGTGCGAAGGTGCTGGCATTCACGAAGGCGTTTGTATTTAAGTAAAGCTTAGGTGTTCATTTTTTGCAGTTGAGAAACACTGTTTTCATATTCGCTGAGGAGTTTGGCGTAAATCTCACGAACAGAGAGAATATCGTCCACCAGGCCTACGGATTGTCCTGCCGTCCACACTGTTTTCCAAGTGGGTTTCACGGCAGCTTCCTCCAGGGATTTCATGCCCATTAAGTGAATCAGAGGCACAGCATATTTTTTGGTGAGAGAGTGATCTTTTAAAACTTTCAAAGCCCAAGGTAAATCGGTCCCCATTTTTTGCACATAAGGGGTGTTGATCACAGCTGCGGGGGTGCCTGATACACGCGTGGTCATCACGATGTCTTCGGGTGTGGATTTCACGATGGCTTCTTTGTAGCTCTGATCGACAGAGGCTTCATGGCTGGCGATAAAACGAGTGCCGATGCTGACGCCGGCAGCGCCCAAAGCCAGGGTGGCGGCGATCATTGAGCCATGGGAGATGCCTCCCGCTGCAATAATAGGAATTTGCAGGCGAGATTTAAGCCAGGGAATCAAAACCAGGGGAGAGATGGGGCCGGCGTGACCTCCAGCGCCGGTGCTCACGGCGATCACGCCATCCGCACCGAGATCTTCCACTTTAAGAGCGTGCTCTAAATTGGTGACATCGCAGAGAACTTTGGCGCCATTTTTGTGGGCTTCGGCGATGACATTTTTAGGATTTCCCAAAGAGGTGATAAAGAGATCCACGCCATGATCCAGGGCGATTTTGAGATCTTGATCCTGTCGCGAGTTGCTTTTGTTGACGATGATATTCACGCCAATGGGTTTTTTGGTGCGTTGACGGATGTTGTGAAGGGCTTCGGTATATTTCTCGAGGGGGCGGTAATTAAGAGCGGGAAAAGTGCCGAGACCTCCGCATTCGCTGGCTTCAACCACGATATCGGTGTTGCTGACTAAAAACATGGGAGCGGCGATTATTGGATAAGAGATGTTCATCATCTCGGAAAACGAAGTCTGAATTTTTTGAATCATAAAAAAAGCCTCCCCGACTCTAAGAGGATACGGGGAGGCTTGAGATTAGCAAAGAGAATTCTTACGGATTGAGGTAGCGACGGATCAGTATGAAAACCTCTTTTTTGATAGCTTCTTCATGCTCGGGAGATTGTGGTCCGAGAAGAGCCAGTTGCAGAATGTTATTGAAGCAACTGACGATAAAGAGAGCCATCATGTCGCGATCTCGACCTGGAACGGGGGGCATGTGGGCGAGAACGGCTTTCTGGTAATGCTGGAAGAAGACACGGCGAGTGTCCCAGTAATCAAGCATTCCTTGAACTCCTTGCAGAGCTGTACGCAGGGGGCGGTTGTCATGAAATCTCGAAAAACCGATTTCAATAAACGCGCGTACTTTGGAGTCAATATCTGTTGTCTGTAATTTTGAGAGATTTTCTTCGATGTAGACCAGATCTTCTTGAAGCATATTATCGATAACAGCCGCGACAATGGCTTCTTTGTTGGCGAAGAACTGATAGAGAGATCCAATGCTGACCCCGGCCATCTCGGCAATCTTATCCGTGGTTATGGCGTGATAGGGCTCTTGTACCAACAAGCGTGAGCAAGATTCAACTATGCTTGCTACGGTCTCTTTAGAACGTTTCTGAACCGGTATCTTGAGCATGTATTTCTTTTCTGAGTTCGGTTGGAGCTGGGGAGCTGCGCTCATAAGGTCCTCCTTTCGAGGCTTGTAAATTTTGCTCGTATTCATATTCTCGCGATACGGAGCAACATTCAATACTGCTAGTCAAAGTATCTATTAGTGATACCTGAGTCCCTCATGGGAATACATTTAACCATTTCTTAACAGAATTTTATGAAATATTGTTTTATTTTAATAAATTTGGATTAAATATGTGAATCATTGCCAAATTGCAATCAAGAAATGGATTAAAATAAACAAAAATAAAATGTGTGAAAGATCAAAAAAATAAATCAACCTCAAAAATTCCCCATTATATTTACATAAGGTGATATTTCTTGAGTGTATCTTTATAAGCATAACGTCATTTTTTGCCCAAAATTCACGATGTTCCTGTGGTCTGACAGCGCTAATGTCATCCCTATGCCACGCTGCAAATGTCTTTTGTCCCGCCTCTCCTCACATTTAAAATGCATCGCATTAATTTTGAATCATGATCCAGATCATCGACATAGGTCCTAGATCCACGGATGATGAGTAAGCATGAAAGGCATAGCTGGAGGTTGTTAATGCAGTTCGATAATAGTGAAAATCAACATTTCTTAAGCCTGGGAAGTAAATTAGGTCTTTGTATTAAGAGTCAGGACAAAAGCGTTCTTTACCAAAATGAGACTTCGATTAAAACCTGTGGTCGTATGACGGGGCAGGTTTGCACAAAGGCCTGTATGCAGCTCTACCATCAGGTGGAGGAGTGTGCGGCGAACTCGCCATCGAACTTGGCGAGAAGCGTCACGCCCTCGCAGCCCGCCAC
>JBCECD010000132.1:0-3390 GCA_039206745.1 Bdellovibrio sp.
AACGTGTGCAGGCCAGCAGTCAGTTGTCATTATTGGATGCTGAATTTCACACGGCAACGTCGACAATAGATGAAGAATCTTCTCGCACTCAGTTGCCACAGGAAATTCAGGGGTTGATGCAGGAGTTGGAGCATTTACCACTGATGCAGATGAGTCCTCTCGAGGCCATGAATCAGATAGCCAAATGGAAAGAGATGGTCACACGCACGAGCCAAGAGGTTTAGGCGATGGCGCAAAAGTCCTTTCTTTCAGGTTCTCAGTGGGAACAGGCCAGGGAGGTTTTAAGTCCTCCTCTAATGACGCCTGACGGAGATGTTCGTCAGGTGTTTTGTTTTTCAGCAGAGAGTTTTTCCTCATGGTTGGGCGCACAGTTGGAAGAGCAGTGCAAATCCTATCCTGAATGGGATGCCTGTCAGCCGGTCATTCTAGGTTCCTGGGGACGAGGGGAGCTCTGTCCCAAGTCAGATGTGGATGTGCTCTTTTGTGGTGATGAGGAGTCTGTTCGTCTTTTTACTGATCGCATGCATGAGCGTGGGCTTAAACTGCGCTATCGAATGCCACAAAACTTGGAAGACTGGACGGAAAATGTCGAGGCTTTCGATATCCTCGCACTGTTAAAAGCCCGACCTTGCACCCCCGAAGCAGCTCGGAAGTTGCATGAACAGCAGAAGAAAATCTGGACGCGAAAGAATCACTTTCGCAGAACTCTTTTAAAGGCTGTGCGCGATGAGCGCCGAGCCCGGGCTTTGCGCTACGACTCCATCACAAATTATCTCGAGCCCAACATCAAATACGGTCCCGGAGGGCTGCGCGATCTCGAACAAGGCCTGCAGATCTATGAGCTCTTTGCGGAAAAGTTCACTCATCCAGGGCATGCCCTGAATGTGCTCCAGTATTATCGCAATTATTTTCTCAGTATTCGACAGAAGCTGCATTTGGAAGGACATGGCGATATTCTCTCCGGTGCCATTCAATTTGAAATCGGTCGGTGGCTGGGCTTTCGTGGCAACAAAGAGTTCATGCGCAGCTTGCAAAGAGGACTGTCTCGGGTTCATTTTTATTCTGATTGGATCGTCGCCGTGGCTCAGGCTTCTGCGGCAGAGCTGAAAAAAATTGAACAATTGGAAATCAAAAAAATTGAGGATCTGAGCTCTCTGTTACATAAAAATTCAAATGAGTTGGCTCAAAAAAAGGTCCGTGAAAATCTCGACGTTGTTTTGCCCGAAAATAAACTGGCGGCTCTGGCTAAAAAACGGGGAGCAGTCTTGGATAAAGTCCTTGATGTTAAAGCTTCGGATGATTTTTTGGTCAGTGTCTTTCGCTCCCGTTTGATTGATAAATTGGTTCCTGAAATTCGTCGATTGGTGGGGTATGTGCAGCATGATCAGTACCATCGCTTTACGGCGGATTCCCATATCATGCAGGCCTGCCGAGAGGTGAAGCGGATTTATAAGAAACCCGCCCATCTTGGTCCTCTGAAGTTTCTGCATGCCAAGATCACAGCTGCGGACTGGAAAATCCTGGCTTGGTCAGCTCTCTATCATGATTTGGCGAAGGGCTTGGAAAGTGGGGAGTCGCATTCCGATCTCGGAACTCGTATTGTGGAGCGGGATTTCGCCGCCTATGGTATGAAAAAGGAATTCACGCGAGAAGTGCAGTGGCTGGTGCAGAATCATCTCGAGCTCTCGCAGGCGGCTTTTCGCAAGAATGCTAAAGATCCCAAGATCTGGCAGGATCTGCATCAGAAAAATATCACCGGTAAGAGGTTGCATCGTCTGGCTCTTTTTACGGTGATGGATATTCGTGCCACAAATCCAGAGGCGTGGAATGAATGGAAAGCCAAACTCCTCAAGGATCTGATTCTCAATTTGGAGTCTCGCAAAGCGCAGGACTATTTTAAATTTCAAACCTTGCGTTTGCAAAAACAGTTGCAGCTTCCGGCTGAGATTGTGGAGGATTTGGGGCCGGTATTACTGGAAAGCCTCTCCGTACAAGAGCTGGTGCAGGATCTGAAAGAGGCGGAGAGCTGTGATCAATCTTTACTCCCTCGAGTTTATCGCACTAAAAAAGGTGATGTGTGGATTCGCTTTCACGATAAGCAGGATCGTCAGGGGCTCTTAAGTGCCTATGTGACGCAGCTCTATTCTTTGGGCTTGAGCATTCGTCATGCTTCGATTCAGACTATTCCGAACGTGGGAGTTTATGACTGGTTCCAAGTCTCCACGACTCGCAGTCTGACTCAACTGAGCAAGCTTTTGGAAAACTCTTCGGTCCAGGCGAAAGCTCTACCGACGGTTCATTTCGACTCGATTCAGCTGGTCAGTCAGGATGATAAAGAGTGGGTGATCAGTTTCAAGGCAAAGGATCAGTCGGGTCTTTTGGCTTCGGCGGCCAAGGCTCTGAGTGACCACAAGGTCAGTATTAAGTCAGCTCAAGTGCACACCTGGGGACGGCAGGTGGATGATGTATTTTTCGTCAAGCCTTCCCGGGAGGGGCCTCAGGAGTTGGTGGCTTCACTCAATGAATACTACGGTTTGAGCGGTTTGAAGTAGCTTAGGCATAAACCCTCCAGGGGATGAGATGAAGGAACTCTGGCAGGGCGTTTTGTTGGTGAAAAATGAGATCACTTCAATATCCGCAGGAGATATGTAAAAAATTACCTGCGAGGGGAATTAATAAGATCTCGACTCAATCTTGACACAAGTTTTTGTGCTGTCTGTGTTATAGGGGTCTCACTTAAAACAAGCCATAAAGGAGATCTCTATGATCAAGCAAATCGTTTCATTGTCTTTCGCTTCTCTTCTCTCTGTTGCAGCTCAGGCGCAATGTCCACAGCCGGCTGTGAAAGTTGCAGGGGTTGTCACTTCCGTCAGAACTGAAAAAGTCGATCAAGCTTTGTATTCTTGCTACATCCAACTTGCTGTGACTGAAACTGAAGATAAATCTTGTGCAGAAAAAGCTAGCCGTGCCGCAACTCAAGAAGCTTTTGCTGGCGAGTTTAAGTGTGAAGAAGCTTACTCTGTAGGTTCTTCTGTTGTTGGAACTTTGTTGTTCACTCGAGATGGAAATTTGTTTTTCTCGGCTCAGTAGTAGAAATAATGGAATCATTCACTCGAGGTTTTATTTTCAATGAGACCTCGAGGCCGGTGCGGATCTGATCCTGCTCCCAATTGGATTCAGGTTATTTCCAGATTTAGTTCTTTTTCTTAGGGCTGCCGGTGATGCCGGTGTGATTGCGCCAATTGTATTGAGGGTCTGTTTTCGTGCGGTTGTGCCAAGCTTCCCATTTCTTTTTAGGAAGTTTGTGAGACACTTGTCCTTTTTCATCAAAGATGTCTGGATCTTTACCTACTAGAAATTCGCCAATGGCTTTAAGAATACCCATTAAAA
>JBCECD010000132.1:3400-6181 GCA_039206745.1 Bdellovibrio sp.
CCTTAAGATAGAGCTTTAATATATGCGACAAGTGGGGCAAGGGGAAGGATGAATCCTCCCTTATGCTTTGTATCAAGAGCGGGGATTTGCGCAGACGTCAATGATATCCAGTCCACGGTTCTCTGAAACAGGGCCGGATCCTTTGAAGAACTTAAAGCACTTTTGTGCAGCCCGATCAAAGGCCTCATCATAGGAGTGGGCCGGCTCGCGCAGCTCTAAAGATTGCCCTTGGAGTTTGAATTTAAAAGCGTAGTCTTTACTGGGGCTGTCTTTGCTGGTCCAGGCAAAAGAGCTGCACGAAAATGACAGCAAAGAGATAAGAAGAAGTGTTTTCATATAAGACCCCTTTCGTTTCAAGATCCGTTACTGAGTAAAGGAGCAAGTTCAGGGCCAAAAAACTCTCACTTAAGATGTTCATATCTCTGTGTAAATGTTTGAATCTATTGTGTAAAAGTTGTTTCATAGTGGTATATTCAAAGTGAGACACTGCGGAGGCTGGCAGTGCCAGCTTTAGGCAGGCAGGCGATTATATTTTAAACATAGAAATTACAATATGTTTAGGTCGTGGCGAGAATCAAGCCGGAGTGAGTTCTTCTTAAGAAGAGCCCCCACAAAAGATCTTCCATGAGTTCCTCTCCTTCAAGGATTTACAGTCCAATCCCTGGAAAGAGCGAAGATACCAGTACGTTCCTGACTTAAAAAAGGACGATGTAAGACCTCCCTTCTAAGAAATATAACGCTTTATAAAAGTTCTTTGAGTATTCTGATCAAGATCAAAATAATTCGCAGAACTTCTTTAAGTAACTTCAGGATGTGCCGAAGAGAATCATAACGGTTATTATGATTCATAGGCTCCTCCTTCCTTCTAAGGGAAGGAGAGGGCTCCTAAAGAAACTCTTGTGAGGGCATGTCCTCTCAAGAGCAAGTCTGAGACCAGCCTTTATTCAGGATAAAATACAGTACACGCTGCCCCTGGTCCTTATGTCGGATGTTGTTATCCGAGGTGTCGGCATAATGCTTATTTTAGAAGCGCGAGTGTCGACATTGCGTTCAGAGAACATCCAGATAAAAAATGGACAGTTAGTTTAGAATGAAAAAAATATATCCAGGATAAGTTCCGTCGCGTTTTTCCAGCTGAATTGGTGGTCAAGCAATCGAGGTTGTATTAGAGGTGGTGCTGTCTAAAAAGTCTCAAGAGAGTTTCATGATGAAGAAGGTAACTGATTTTTCCCGCGCGAAAGAGGAGTGGATAGCTGAGTTCTTTTCGAGCAGCTGTTTATTAAAACTCAGTCCTCTTCACAGAGGGGTTGAGGGTATGGTGAAGCTCTCTGTTTTTTTCTGTATGTTTTTTATTGCGAATTGTGGCCCACGCTTTCAAAGTCATCACGATCAGTTCCTTGGGGGCAACTCGATCATCGGTGGTGAAGTTGTCACTGAGAAAACCTATCCATTTATTGTGAATATTTGGTTTAATGAGCCTGGATATGTTGCCCCTCATTGTGGCGCCAGTTTAATTCATAAGAAATGGGTTCTGACGGCAGCTCATTGTGTTTTAGAGGATGAGTCAGAGCGCACAATGAAAATCGTGGCGCCGCAAAAATTAAAACTCTACTTAGGAGCTATCAAGCAGTCGGGAGAAGATGGGCGTCTGTTGAAAATCCGCTCTATCAAGGTGCACCCGGAGTTTGCTTGGCCTGCTTACGATATTGCACTTATTGAGCTGGCGGAGCCTGTGGCAGATGTAAGTCCATTACCGTTGAGCTCTCGAGATTGGGGAGAGTCTGCGGAGTCTGTCACGGTGATCGGATGGGGTTTGACTGACAGCCAAGGAAAAACAGACTCAGCTCTAGTTAAGAAACTGACGATTCCGCTGCTGCCAAGAGCTCTGTGTTCGAAGGACCCGTTTCCTGTAAAAATGGGTTATCATCTGGGTCCAGAAACACTCTGTATCGAAACTCAAAATCACACCCAAAGCTCCTGTCCTGGTGACAGCGGTGGCCCTTTGATTATCTGGGAAAAAGATCACTACTCACAAGTGGGGGTCGTCAGCTGGAGTTCTGCTTGCGCAGGTTCCTCCTACAAAATGAACTCTAGTGTCGCCGGTTATGCTGCCGTTTTCGCCGCAGGAGACTGGATCCAAGCTGTGATAGAGGGATCACCGTCAAAATAATTACCACCGCAGAAGATCTTTATGGATTCGTTCGATAAAGGTTATTCTCTAATACCACCCGGACGGGGAAGGGAAAGGGGGAAACTCCTCTACCCAGCACACGCCATCCAGGCTCAACCGGCTGTCTTGACCGCCAAAGGCGGTCGCGCGCATCCATGCGCGCCGGAGGTGCTGGGTAGAGGAGTTTCCCCCTTTCCCTTCCCCTCTGGCTCTTTGGGGTTTCGTCCAACCCTTGCCTTTCAAAAAGCTTCAAGTTCTAATACTCAGAAAGGAGCCAACATGAAGTCATCTCTCAGAAAATCACTCTTAATATTAGTCAGTATTACAGCTTTTTGCTCTTTAGGAAAAGCCGTTACCAAGGGGCAGTTTGTAGGTCGACAGATGATAATCAACATCTCTTCGGCTGCTTATGATGGTTCTGTAGACGGCTCCCCACAGATTTTGTTCGAAGCGATGAATCGCCCTGAGCAGGATTCGATTTTGGGAAGAGGCAAGGCTCTCGAGGTCGCTAAAAACATCCTGAATTTTGTATGCGCCAAAAGGGGTGAGAATAATTATCAGTGCTCTATTTATATTCATCAATCTGAAGTGGGAAGAGTGAGTTTGAATCA
>JBCECD010000133.1:0-6159 GCA_039206745.1 Bdellovibrio sp.
GCCATTCGCACCCCAACATTTTAACACCCCACCCGTCGTCAACGCACATGTGGTATTCGTGGAACCAACCACCGACGAATAGGTGTTTCCCGAATCAATGGCCACAGGAACCAATTGATCCGTGGTCGAAGCATTGCCCACTTGACCGTTGAGGTTATAACCCCAACATTTCAAGGTCTGACTGGCCTGAGTGATTCCGCAAGTCGCAGTTCCCTTCACCGAAACATGAGAGTAAAGCAAGCCCGAATCCACAAGCGATGGAGTGAGAATATCCGCCGTCGAATTCACTCCCACTTGACCGTAAGAGTTCGCACCCCAACATTTGAGCAGATGACCTGTGGTCAATCCGCAAACGGTCGCCCCACCGACTTCGACAAAGGCATAACTCACGCCACTGTCAATGACTGTCGGTGTGGAGCGATGAGTGGTGGAACCGTCTCCCACCTGCCCATTGGTGTTATTACCCCAACATTTCAAGACTCCGAGAGACGTGATACCACAAGTGACCGTTCCCACTGAAACCATCGAATAACTCACTCCCGGATCAATTGTCACAGGAGCAGGGTGAGTGGTGGTGGAACCATTGCCGACCTGTCCATAGTCATTGTTGCCCCAACACTTCAATTGTCCATCACTGAGAATCGCGCACACCGAAGTGGCTCCGGTCGAATAGGAAGTCACTGTGGGACGAGGTGCTGCATCCACATCTGAAATCAAAAAGCGTGAGATTTTACTCTCATCAATATGTCCCATGGTTCTGTCCGTGCTCACTAAACGCATTTGAAAATAGCTGTTGTTCGTAGAGCCCGCATTGCGCAAAGCCTGCACCGGCAAAGAAGCACTGGTCGCTCCCGCCGGCAAAGTCATGGTCCCCGTTGTCTGGAGTGAGTGATCCGTGCCAGCCACCGCGTTGCCGGTGAGTTGATATGTCACCGTGATGGGATACGGTTTGGAAGCTGTTGAAGTCAGGGTCAAGGTGTGCGAGAGACCATCGTTTTCCACCACGGCCTGCTCGTGCTCCGCAATTCCCACCACGGCCGGAGTAAGGTCCGTATACCAATCCACCTGTGTGGCATCTTCAAAAGACTGCTGATGGAAAGACTGATCTATTCCCACCACACACAGACGAACTGTGTTCTCGGCATAGGCAGTCAGGTCTTCATTGATCGCCTGAGAAATCGAGATAGGAGCCAAAGAATAGCCGCTGCTGTCACTGCAATCTGTCGCAGCGGCCAATCCTATTTTATAGAGATACGCTTGCAGACCATTCCCACTGACTTCCACCGCAACGGTGTCTCGGGAGTCGTAGGAAGCTGGTTTATTATTGAGACTGAGACTGAAAAAACTTTCGGTGCCGGTGCTGCCTTGAGAAAGAGATTCTATGCTCGCCGTGAGAGTGCAACTCACTCCGCTCATCACCACCAATACAGCACCCATGAAAGTTAAAAAGCTGTTCACTTTTTCCTTTCGCGCGCAAAGAGTTGTAAAATAGCGTCGAGGTTCCCGGATCACAACGTGCCTTTCCTCCCCAGAATGGATGACAACCACAGATGTTTTTCGGAATTTTCCTTGCATTTCTTTATATGAATACTGGCAAAAAAGCCCTTCTGTCTCAAAAAGAGTCGCTCTTTTTGACGGCGGAAGGGCTTTTGGGTTCTATGCCGAGACACCAATGTTAAGCACGGCTGAATATCCTTGAGACACACTTCCTGAGACTGTCGCCATTTGATAAGTGGTGCCGTCGCTGAAAACATTGTCCTGGGAAAAACTGGTCACAGAAGTGTTCTGGCCATGACTGCTGTAATAGGTGGAATTGTACACAGTCTGAGTCACGGATTGCGGAAAAGCTATTTGCGAAATCTTCACCGGACTTGAGTTGAGATTGTTATCGAGAAACACCTCAAAGTGCACATGAGTGATCCGGCCTGAGTACCAGCCAGGATATATGGTGGTGAAGCTCACTTGCCCCTGAGCATCGGTCACCTGCACTCCCCGCAAAAAGGAATAACCGGCGTAGGAACCGTTTTGAGAGCTGCTATAACCTGAATAACTTCCAGCCGCATCACAGTGCCAAATATAAATCGCCGCGTTTTCGAGAGCCGCACAGCTGTTGTTAACGTCTTGTAAATTCAAAGTCAGATTGAGCGGAGCGCCGGTCCGTCCGTCGACAATATTGCTCCGGTAAATGGAACTGTTGGTCAGGACGCTGGAGGCCGGATAAGGCCCCTCTGTTTCGGTCGGAATAACCGTGCAACTGCCGTCCCCTGCGGTGTCCGTGGTGCCGTCGTCCGAATTTTCGGCGGTGAACACATTTTCGCTGCATCCCCCCAGTAACATCGCCATACCGAGACCACCCCAACGCAAAATCTCACGGCGACTCCATTGCACCGGCTTCCGATTTATGTACCGAGCTAAAGCCAAAGGGTGAATATAGTCCTCATCTTGATCCTGATGTTTGAACATAAAACTCTCCTCTGGCTCTGAGTATAGACTCCCTTTGTCGAAGCACTGTGGAGGAAGATTTCATCTCAGAATCGAACGACGAGAACGGAAGCTTTATGAAAAAGCCTTGCCTTTTAATGCCAAGACGACAAGGATGGGGGGCATGTCGACACAACAAACTCCGCAGCAAGAAAATAGCTTTTTAAATTTAATCTTTAATATCGTTCTACCTGTTCTGATTCTGAACAAACTCAGTAAATTTGTCGGCCCTTTAGCCGCTTTGATTTTAGCTCTGGCGTTTCCTCTGGGTTATGGCATCTACGATCTTTTAAAGAGAAAAAAGGTCAATGCCTTCTCGGCCCTGGGTTTGCTGAATGTATTGCTCACCGGGGGCTTGGCTCTTATGGGCCTGCATGGATTTTGGTTCGCAGTAAAAGAGGCCGCCTTTCCTGCTCTGGTGGGAGCCTTCGTTTTAGGTTCGGCTTTCACCAAAAGACCTTTCATCGAGACGCTTTTTCTGAATCCTGCCATTATGAAAGTCGAAGTCCTGGAGCAACGACTGCAGGAGCACGGCAAACAAATGGAGTTTCATGAACACATGCGCAAAGCAACGATGTGGCTCTCTCTGTCGTTTGTATTCAGTGCGGTTTTAAATTTTGTCTTGGCGCGACGAATTTTTATCAATATTGATCCGCAACTCTCCGCCGAAGCTCAATCGGTGGTTCTGAATGAGCAGATTGCGGATATGACGGCTTGGTCCATGGCGGTGATCATGGTTCCTTCCATTCTCTTCTTGCTGGGAATTTTTTGGTATCTTATGAAGGGTATTAAAGAGTTCGCCGGCCTCAAGACCGACGAACTGCTCCGCGAGAATTAAACTTTCTTTTTAGAAATCACTGCCATCATTGAACGGCAATGGCGACACCGGCGAAGAGAATCCTCCACCTGCATCATCCATATCCAATGGCGGCGGAGGAGGTGGCGGTGGAATATCACCAAAGTCATCCATGGGAGACGGAACGAATCCATCTGGAGCTCCGCCAAAATCATCAAAAGTCGGAGGTGCTGGGAAGGAACTGCCGCCACCCATAGAACCACCACCCGACCCGCCGAAGCTGCCACTGCTGCTGCCACTTCCGCTTCCCGAACTGCCACCGCTGCCGAAAGATTTTCCGTACTTCGGCTGAGCTCCGAACATCGCCCGTTTGCGATAGTCGTAACGCGGACGCAGCTCATCCAATCCCAGTTCCTGCTCTTCACTTGGCAGGTTGACAGATTGGCGATTCAGTATAGGTTCCTTCTTTTCTATATAAGCGAGACGCTCTTTTTCTCTTTTATCATCCTGAGCTCTTTTTTCACGAGCGTCGGCGAGAGCTTCAGGACTGTTTTCATCATCCTGAACCACAGGCTTTTTATTCTTTTTGTACTCCTCTAATTCACGGATCTTTTGCAGCTCTTTTTGCTCCTCTGCTTCCCAATAAGCACGCTCCCCTTTTTCACGGGCGCGATCAAATTGCTTCAAATCTTTTTGATGCTCAGCAAAACCAGAAAGACGCTCCCGCTCTAAACTTTGAGCACTGGTCCCAAGAGGACTCCAAATGAGAGCTGTAGTGAGAAAAAAGAGGGTGTTGAGTGGTCTCATGCTGTCCCCAGCTTACCAGGCTCTCTTCTTTTTTTTGAGCAAACAAAAAAGATGCTCGACCTTTGGCTAATTCCTGAATAACTTAACCTCTCATCAAGGAGCTGTATGGACGCTTTGCAAAACATCGGAATTTTCGCCGCTCAGACCTTTCTCATTCTCTTTGCTATTTTGGCCGTCATCGTTGTGATTGCCCTGCTGGCTTCGCGCGCAAGTCATAAGCAAGAAATCGAAGTGGAGCTTCTACACAAAAGATACAAAGACTTCGCCTCCACTCTCAAAGCTCACATCTCCAGCAAAGCTGAGCGCAAGGAATTAAAAAAGAAATTGAAAGAAGAAGCCAAGGCGCAAGGCGCAGAGTCTCGTGCCCAGGAAAAGAAAATCTACGTCATCGACTTTGAAGGTGATGTCAATGCCAGTGCCGTCGACAATCTCCGTGAGGAAGTCACGGCTGTTCTGACAACCGCCACAGCTCAAGATGAAGTGGTGGTCCGTGTTGAAAGTCCCGGCGGCGTAGTGCATGGCTATGGTCTGGCGGCCTCCCAATTGCTGCGCATCCGGGAAAAACAAATTGCCCTGACTGTGTGTGTGGATAAAGTCGCGGCCAGTGGTGGCTACCTGATGGCCTGTACGGCTCATCGTATTCTCTGTGCTCCCTTTGCCATCGTCGGCTCTATCGGTGTGGTCGCACAAATTCCCAACTTCCACCGCGTGCTGAAAAAATTCGATGTGGATTTTAAGGAATACACCGCAGGTGAATACAAGCGCACTGTCAGTCTTCTGGGAGAGATCACTCCGAAGGGTGAAGAGAAATTCAAACAGCAACTGGAGTCCACTCATTCTCTGTTTAAATCCTTTGTGAATAAATTCCGTCCACAAATTGATTTGGCGGAAGTGGCCACCGGAGAATACTGGTATGGCGAGCAGGCTCTCGAGAAAAAACTAGTCGATGAGATTCGCACCAGCGACGATTATCTGCTCAGCCTGGCGGACCAACATCAGATCATCAAAGTGAAATTCGAACAGCACCAAAGCCTCAGCGACAAGCTGACTGGCATCGTGGGCCGAGGTCTTCATAAAGGGGCTTCTTCTCTGATCGAAGACATGGAAAAACGACGTTACTTGTAGTGATGACAAAGGACTGAAGACTGTGCAGACACCTGTATTGGAAGTAAAAAATTTAGAGACAACCTTTTACACCAAAGCCGGTCCTGTGCGAGCGGTGAACAATGTCAGCTACAAAATCGCCAAAGGAAAAACCTTGGGTATCGTCGGCGAATCCGGCTGTGGCAAATCTGTGACCTCTTATTCTCTGATGCGTTTGATTGAAAAGCCGGGCTCTGTCAGTGGCGGTCAGGTCATTTTAAATGGCCGTGATCTTTTACCTCTTTCCGAAAGTGCCATGGAAGAAGTGCGCGGCGGCGAGATGGCAATGATCTTCCAAGAGCCGATGACAGCCCTGAATCCCGTCTTGACCATTGGCTATCAGATGGATGAGCAGATCCTCAAACATAAAAAATGCTCTGTCGCCGAGTCGCGCGAAAGAGCGATTGAGATGCTCCGCTTGGTTGGTATTCCTTCACCACAAGAGCGCTATCACTCCTACCCTCACCAGCTCTCCGGAGGCATGCGCCAGAGAGCGATGATTGCGATGGCTTTATCATGTGATCCTACTTTTTTAATTGCTGATGAGCCGACCACGGCTTTGGATGTGACGATTCAGGCTCAGATTCTGGAGCTGATTCAAGGACTGCAAGAGAAGCTGAATATGACAGTGCAGTTTATCACCCATGATTTGGGTGTGATCTCCGAAATCTCTGATCAGGTCCTCGTCATGTATGGTGGCCAGACTTGCGAGCAGACCGAAACTCAAGAGCTGTTCCTCAATCCTCGCCATCCCTACACAGCGGCCCTGATTGCCTCACGTCCTAAGTTCGGCGAACGCGTGCAGCGTTTGGCGACAATCGAAGGCAGCGTGCCCACTTTACATGATCTTCCTCGTGGCTGTCCTTTTGTCAACCGTTGCCCTCGTGTGAAAAGCGAATGCGCTGGCGTCAAGCCTACTCTGATGGAAATTA
>JBCECD010000134.1:0-6133 GCA_039206745.1 Bdellovibrio sp.
CGTGCCTCGGGAGACTGCGGTCGCAGCGAAGGAGTCAGAACCTTTTAATACAACCTGAGTGCATTGCTTTTCCAGATCATAGACTTCTATCTGCGCATTCTTTTCCCGGGTGCGGGTGACACTGTAAAACAGTCGAGCTGGGGGTTGGGGTGCAAAAAAGAGATCGCGATAAACTCCGTCTTCCTGTTTGATGGCGAGAGGGATTTTACCTTGAAGTTTAAGCAGGATCACGCTGTCAGTTTTATTTTGCAAGTCTCTTTCCACCCAAGCCAGATGGGTTTTATCAGGAGATAAGCTGGGAAATCGTTTCTCTTTGTTTTTTTCCGCGGAGATCAGATGAATCTGCTGGCTGTGCAAGTCCATGCGGTAAACACCGAAAAGATCCGATCTCTTTGAAGTGAAGATGAAGGTGGGTTTTTGAGGGTGATCCCACAGAATCGCTTCACCTTCATAACCCGGTTGGCGTGTGAGTCGCACGATTTCATTGCCATAGCGATCACTCATATAGAGTTCAGAAGGTGGGGCTTCCTTGGCAAAATTTTTATTTTGCAGAGGGCTTTCTTTGATTTCATCGGTGGTGGAGGCATAGAGAATGTCATTGCTATTCAAATAAATCGCATCAAAGGCATCGCCATCAGAGAAGGTCACACGGCGCTCACGGATTTTACTTAAATCCATTTCATAGAGTTGCCAGCCGCGATGAGTGTCGCGACGACTTTGATAGAGAAGCAGGGAGCTGTCGTCGGAAAAGCGAGGGTGGTCACTCTCCGGAGAAAAAGTGATCTGTTGTGTGCTTTGGGCCGAGAGGAAATCAGCAGGAATAACAGCGGAGGGCGAAGGGCTCTTGTGAGAGCAACCTGTCAGCCCTAAAAGAATTCCATAGATCCAGACCGTCGAGCGGTTCACTGTCATATCTCAACCTTATGCAGAACTTTTTGCAAAAGCGAAGAAGGATTGACCTTCTTCAATTCCTTCAGTGTCACCCATTCGACATTTTTGCCGGAGAGAGATCTCTTTTGCGTGATCTGGATAAAGATATCATGATGTGTGATGTTGTGTTTAGCATCAAAGCTCTGAGGCTTCTTTTTTTCCATGGTGATTTCGCCAGGGAAAATCATTTGCCCTTTGAGGAAAGGTGCATAGTCGTTTTGAACCAGGGCCACCTTATGGTCTTTGATCGAGACCACCGGTTTCCACACCCAGACCTCGCTGGCTTTACGCGGTTTTTTCAAAGGTAATTCTGCGATCAGATCTTGCTCACGGGCAACACAGCTTGAAGCCCACGGACAGAGCATGCAGGTCACTTTTTGTGGCGTGCATACGGTGGCTCCCAGTTCCATCAAACCTTGATTGACGACATCGGCTTGTCCTAATAAAGAGAGCTGATCAGAAATGGATTGCAGGGTGTCGCGATCTTTGCGATTCCACCACTCCATCTTTAAGCCATAGCGCCGGGATAAAACGCGAATGACGTTGCCGTCGAGAACCCCGACCTTTTCGCCAAAAGCGATGCTGGCGACAGCACGCGAAGTGTAAGGACCAAAGCCTGGGAACTCCAGCAGCTCTGCTGCCGTTTGCGGAAACCCTTTGGTGTGAAGAGCCTGAGCCGCTTTATGCAGATTGCGGGCGCGGGAGTAGTAACCCAGCCCAGCCCAAGCTTCGAGAACTTCATTTTCAGGTGCTTGAGCCAAAGCTTTTACAGTCGGAAACTTTTTGAGGAACTTTTCAAAATAGGGAATCACAGCGACGACAGTGGTCTGTTGCAACATGACCTCCGACAGCCAAATACGATAGGGATCTTTGCTTTCGCGCCAGGGCAAGGGGCGCAGGTTCTTTTTATACCATTGAGTCAGTTGCTTATGGTCGAGTTTGTAGTCGTAATTTGCCTTCATCCGCGCTAATGTAGTCCTTAGATAATTGAGGAGTCAATAATGGATTACAAACCCCTGAGTGGACGTGAGTTTCCCCGATTTTCTGCAATCAAGACCTTCTTCCGCCTGCCCTATGTGGAAGTGAATGCCGACTATCAAGTGGGTCTTTTCGGTATTCCTTATGACGGCGGTGTGTCCTATCGTCCTGGGGCGCGCTTTGCTCCCGCAAAGGTCCGTGAAGTTTCGAGTTTAGGACGGGGTTTTCACATGACTCGCATGGAAAACTTTTTTGAAAAACTCAAAGTGGCTGACATTGGCGATTGTCCCACTGTGCCCATTGATCAGAATCAAACCTATGAACGCATTGAAAAATTTGTCGGTGAAATTCTTCAGCACAATAAAAAATTTCTCGCGGTGGGAGGAGATCACTCCACCACATTGCCGGTGCTGCGAGCTCTGAGGAAAAAATATGGACAGCCTCTGGCTTTTATTCACTTCGATGCGCACTTGGATACTTACCCTGCGGCTTGGGGATGTGAATATCATCATGGAGCCTTTGCTCGCCATGCCGTTGAGGAAGGTTTGGTAGATCCCAAAAAAATGGTGCAGATAGGAATTCGCGGGCCTTTGACTGGAGGCAATGATTTGGATTTTGTGCACCAGCACGGCATTCGTGTGATCACTGTCGATGAGATTCGCAATCAACCCTTGCCTGAGTTTTTGCAAACACTGCCGGCGTTTGATGAGACGCCCACGTACATCAGCTATGATATTGATAATTTGGATCCCAGTTGCGCGCCAGGAACGGGCACGCCGGTTCCTGGGGGTTTAACGACTTATGAAGTGCAGCGTATTTTCCGGGCCTTGAAGATTCCGAATTTAGTTGGTGGTGATGTGGTGGAGATCTCTCCTCCCTTTGATCACGCTGATATCACAGCTTTGGCGGGGATGGATGCGCTGTTTGAGATGTTGCATCTGATGCGGGTCAAATAAAACACGTCTGTGCGAGAATAAAGCCTCTTTGGTGGAGGCTTTATAAGACTTGATAAAAATATTACAGACTGAACATAGCGCTTAATGGCTTGTGGTCAGAGGTGTCGATATCGTTGTGCAACTCTGTCGCTACGGTTTGCAGACCCCGCACATAGATGTGATCGAGTTTGAAGCGGCGACGATCTTTTTCGAAAGACAATTTCTTCATTCCCAAACGTCCCAGGATTTCATCGAGAAAATCCAGGCGATCTTTATTCCAAGAATTAAAGTCACCGGCAAAAATCAACGGCCCTGTGTGTTTTTGTAAAACAGCCGCCACTTGCTCAATTTGCTCGCGATTGAGTTTATTGGTGGTGGCATTCAAACCATGGATGTTGGCGACTAAAAGAGTTTCCAATGAGTTTGCCAACGCATATTCATGTACAATCACCATCTTCGGTGTATTGATCACCGGCTCGCGGCCTGGGCTGCGCAAAAACTGCATGGACAGAGGCCGAATGAGGGAGCCCGTCATCACACCTGTCGGATTGCGACTGTTATCAAGGAAGCTGGCAGCAAAGTCCCAGCAAAATCCTGGCTGGCGAAGGACGATAGCAGGCATAAAATCATCTATCATCGCTTCTTGAATCAGAACCAGGTGGGAGCGGGGAGTGAAAAGTTCAAAGTCCCGAGCCCATTTGTCTTGGGCTTCAGCTTTTTTTATATTCCACACAAACAACTGAAATTGCGGTGGAAGAAATTCTGTGCGGCACTCTCCGAGCTGGTGGAGAACTTTGTCGTCAGCGGGAATTTCATATTTAGCATAGGCTTGCAAAGTCAAAGTGGTCAGGACTGCAAGAAGGACGAATCTCATGGCGGCCTTTCAGGATCTGCTATCAGTGCGATCTACAAAAAGCATAATGGGTGAAATACTGAAGAGAAAGCGGAAAAAGCCCCATGTATCGCGATGCGTTTCCATGGGGCTGTGACTTTTATAAATGAACTCCGAGGGCTTTAAAAAACATATGTTCTAAGAGGGCGAGACCTCATTAGGTGGGGTCAGACCTTTTTTCTTGATCTTCTCTACCAGAGTGGTGCGATTCAGGCGTAACAAGGCTGCTGCCTGATTGCGATTCCAGCCGGTTTTCTCGAGAGCTTTCAAAATCAATGCATTTTCGTAAGAGTCGACGGCAGTGTTGAAGTCCATGCCCTGATCAGGAATTTCCAAAGCACCCACTTCCGTGAGAGGAGCTTTGGATGATTTGTATTTGACAGGGAGATCCGCGACTTCAATGGAGCCTTGGCCTTCGAGAATACTCATGCGCTCCACCAGATTTTCCAACTCGCGAATGTTTCCAGGCCAAGGATAGTTCACTAAACACTCTAAGGCGTCAGGATGAATACCGGTCAGGCCTCGTCCCTTAGACTTGTTGAAGATAGTCATAAAGTGATTGAGCAATAAAGGTATATCCGCTTTGCGTTCACGCAAGGCGGGGACAGGCAGGGGAATCACGTTCAGACGATAAAAGAGATCTTCGCGAAAGCGGCCATTGTCGACAGCATCTTCGAGATTGATATTAGTCGCGGCGATCACTCGCACATTCACGGTCACGGTCTTTGTCGAGCCCACCGGTTCAAAACTGCGCTCTTGTAAAGCGCGCAACAGTTTCACTTGCAGGGAAGGTTCCAAATCCCCAATCTCGTCGAGAAAAATAGTTCCGCCATCCGCCAACTCGAAACGGCCCACGCGATTGGCGATCGCTCCGGTGAAGGCTCCCTTGATATGGCCGAAGAGTTCACTTTCGAGAAGTTCGGAAGGAATCGCACCGCAGTTGATAGGAATAAAAGGGCCTTGCGCGCGAGGGGAGTTGTAGTGAATGGCTCGGGCCATCAACTCTTTTCCTGTGCCGGATTCTCCGGTGACTAAAACTGTGGAGTCCGAGTCCGCTACACGTTCGATCAGGCGCAGAACATTTTGAATCTGCTCGCTGGTGCCGATGATCTGATCGAATTTGTATTTTTTGTTGAGCTCGGAGCGCAGCTGTTGATTTTCTTGATGCAGCTTCTTATGGGTCAGGGCTTTTTCAATCAAGCTCATCAACTCTTCGAGGTTGAAAGGCTTGGTGACAAAGTGGAAGGCCCCTTTTTGTGTGGCGCGGATCGCTGCTTCAATGGTCGCGTGACCTGTCAGGATGATCACTTCCGTCGCGGGAGAGAGGGACTTCAGATGCGACATGAACTCAATGCCATCTCCATCGGGAAGATTCAGATCAACGATGGCCAGATCAATGGGAGTGTCGCCCTGACAGAGAGCTTTTGCTTCTTCTATACGATTGGCGGTGATCACATTCAGACCTTTACGGTCCAGGACACGAAAAAGAGCGGTGCGCAGTGAGGATTCGTCATCCAGTATTAGAACTCGTTGGCTTCGCATGAACCTTCCTTCCATGGTGGGTTCGTTCTTTCCCAGAATAAAGTGATTTTGACGGTACTGTCAAAAAATCCGCGCCAGCAAAGGGTTTCAGGACCTTAAAACTAGACGAGCGATGGTAAACGGAAGGAAATTTTTGCCATATTTTCATGCTGAGGTCCCGAGGAAAATTCGACTTCAGCATGATGATCACGCAGAATTTGCAGAGCCACAGAGAAGCCTAGACTTAGGGGGAGGGCGCCATTTTTCATCGGCACACCGTTATCAGTGATTTGCACTAAAGCCGTCTGCAAATGCGAGCCGATTTCAATATCGAGGCGGCCTTGAAAGCCTTTCTCCTGGCGGCTTCTCTCGAGAATGCGATCCAGTGCTGTCTGGAAGATATTTTTGAACGCCTGAGCCAACATATTGAGATGACCTCGCAGGATCAGATTGCCTGGAGGGAAATGCATTTTGACTTCGATGCCCTGGGATTTGGTTTGCAACTCGACGATCTTCAAAGCGCGCAGGCAGACATCGCGGAGATTGAGATCTCCTTCCTGATCCACATGGGGATTGCGGGTGAAACCTAAAAGATTTTGCACGATCTCTTTGCAGCGCTGAACGCCGGCTTCCATTTCAACAATATCCGGATAAAGAGGATTGTCGGGCTTCATGTCCATCTTGATCAGCTGTGTGAAGGAGAGAATGCCACCCAAGGGGTTGTTGAGTTCATGAGCGATACTGGAGCCGATGGTCCCCAGCTCTGCCATCTTTGCCGACTCAAGAACCTCTCTCTCCATTTTCAACTGTTGAGTGATGTCATGATAGAGATTGACGAACACGGGCGGCTTTTCCGCATCCAAGAGCAGGCTTTGGC
>JBCECD010000135.1:0-5982 GCA_039206745.1 Bdellovibrio sp.
AGAGTGTTGTCGCCACCGAGCAGATAGAGGGTTGGGTGTTAGTTGATACCGTTCTGCTTGGTAGATTGAACAGGCTTCGTTGTAATAGATTTCGCTACAGGTAGCTTTGTCACCGCTGTTTCAGCTGTAAGTCTCGCATTGGACTGAGCGTTGCAGTTCTCATTCGCGAGGGCTGCTGAAGCAGAAACAAAAATAGCCAAGGCCATAATCGGTTTTACGATATTCTTCATATAAACTCCTTTATCCTATGAGCAAGAACATAAAGATCTACTCGAGATAGAACTATTGCATCAGCTGTGCCATGTTTTAGCCTGTAATAGGGAGCTCATTTGTATCGAAAGGAGATGATAAGGTGAAAAAAAGAGGGCCTTGATCGCTCAAAGCCCATTTAAGTCATGCAGGTGAAAAGTTTTTAGACAATTCTCAGAATGAGACAACTCTTAGCGATCGCCACTGGAAGCTTTGCCTTCAGTGTTAGTTGAATCAGAGCCTCCAGTTGCTCGAGGAGCCGCTGTAGAGCCCGTCATACCTACCTGAGAGACATGAGTCAGGCACTCAGGGCAATTCGAAGCGCCGAGGGCAGCCACTCCGGCCTCTGAAGACTTGGGATCTCGAGCTGATTTGCGATCCTCAGGATCTGTGGTCGTTAAGAGAGGTCTTTTGGTTACCTCGTCCTCTTGAGCCAAAGCCACATGAGCCACAGGCAAAACAGCTATCAAAGTCACGAACATCATGGAAAGTAAGAAAGTCTTTTTCATATACTCACCTTTTTCCTTATAAATAAAGTTCCGCAGTAGCGGGGGAAATAATATCTAGCAGATTGTTAAATGTGCTGGCAACCTGCATCGCCACGGAAGGACCTTCTTTGCTGTCGACTTTGTTGATATCTCCATTGGGTTTATAACTCACTACAATGCTACCTAGGCCCGGACGGGTGACTAAAGAGGGCTTACCATAGCGCTCTTCATACTCAATCCGCACCACTTTTTTTGCCTGATCTGTGATCGTTGAAATGCGCCCGCGATTGTCGTAGGTCATAGTGATTTTTTGACCATCGCTGTTCTGAGCAAAGGCAAGATTCCCTTTGCCATCGTATTTGAACTGAGTGCTTTTGGTGGAAAGTTTCTGGCCTTTCTCATTAAAGAAGACGCTGCTGACTGAGCTGACTTTTTTGATCTTGGCATCGTATTCGTAACTCATGCGGACATTCGGTGCGGCTTTTACCTTAACTAAACCATCTGGATAATATTCATAAGAAATGCGATCCGCATTTTTACGAATAGAGATAGGTTTGCCAAAGACCTCGTGATAGCTGATATCTGTCACATTGCCATTCACTGTTGTCAGAACCCTTTGCAGGTAGGATTGACCGTCAGCGCGCTGTTTATACCAGAACTCATACTTGTTATCAGCCACAGTCTCTTTGCCGCAGATCTTTTTTACGGTAGACCAGTAGTGATTCTTAGGATCCGATGTGGAGAATTCATATTTGTAGGACTCGATGCATTTGTCCCGGTCTGCGAAAGATGTCACCCAGTCTTTTTGCTCATCGTATTTGATGGCGATAAAGGTTTTATCGGGCCAAGTGGCTTTGGTTAAATTGTGAAAGTCATCGTAAGCATAAGTGTAGGTTTTTCCCCAGGCATTGTTCACCCAAGAAAGATCATCCAAATTGGCAAACTTGTATTCCGCCATGATGCCGTTAGGGCCGGTGATCGAGCGAACTTTTTTATTCTGAAAGTATTTAAAGCTCAGACGGCGACTGTTGTTGTCTTGAAGAGTGGTGATGGTTCCATTCTTGTCATAGTCGAACTTCAGGAAGTTTCCGTTTTTATCGTAGATATGGGTGAGCTTTCCTTCAGGGCTGAAACGTTGAGCACTGCCGTCGGGAAGAGTTCGTGTGTAATGGGTTTTGTTAAAGACAAAGTTTTCAACTTCTTTGCCATTCGCCAGAAAGCGGGTGCCCTCTTTGATGGGGACAGCAACGCCGTATTTAAAGGCTTGCTCAGAGCGATAGGCATCGTTTTCGATCATTTTATTTTTTGCGACAGTCAAAGAGGCCTCGGTGACACCGACCTTCTTTTCTGCGCGCATTTTTGCAATGACTTGATTGATAGTGGTGTCGACGTCTTTCTTTGTGATTTCACGAGGAGAGAAAACCACTTCGCGTCCGCCTCCGCACTCTTTGATTTTCAGATTGCCTTCGGCGGTTTTTTCCATTGAAGTTTCAAAGTCTGAACACCATCCGAATCCGAACATACCGTTGAACAAAGAACGGCTGTTGTAAGTGCGTACGATCTTAAGATCGTAACCACTTCCGGGAACTTCCATATCAATCCATGTGTTGGAATAATTGGCATTTTTCATATCAACAAGCGCGAAGGCTTGAATTGAAAAAAGAAAGGCGAACGCCCAAACTGCTTTCTTTAACATTATTAGTACCTCTTCCTTGAAACTGACAAGCTACACTTTAATGGTAACAAGCTTTTTAATAACTACGCCACCGATTATTTGCAGACCCAGCATTGCAAAGAGCAACACTAGACCTAGGGTCGTGCTGAACATGGGCTTGATAAAAGCGGGATCGACCACAAAAAATACGACCATCAAAATAAATGGAATCAATGTGACGATAATTCCTTGCATAAGCCCTTGTGCTGTCAAAGCCTGAATTTTCTTCTCCACCTTTTGCCGTTCCCGCACCACCATGACGATGGTCTGGAAAGTCTCAGCCAGATTGCCGCCGGTCTCTTTCAAAATATTGATGGAGGTCACAAACATTTGCACATCAGGACGGGGAATGCGATTGCCAAGATCATTGAGAGCATTTTCAAAACTGTCACCGACTTGCATTTGATATAGAACTTGTGAGAACTCTTGGGCCATAGGGTTGCCCATGATCTCCACAACACGTTTCATAGACTCTTGTGGATTGGAACCGGCTTTGATTCCATTTGCCATGATCGTCAACCCATCCACCATCTGATCGACAAAACGATTGCAGCGCTGTTCATAGACAGTTTTAACTAGCAAAAGAGGAAGTTGCCATCCTGCTACCGTAAGAGCAACACCAAGAATGGCTCCGAAAATAATATTAGGCCAAAGCGCGAGGAAGGTTAGAGCGCCCAAGCCGAAGCTCATGAGCAAGATGATAACGGTGACTTGTTTTTCATTCACTTCGTTGCCCATAAGGCGCAGCAATTTAAGCACTTCATCTTTTTGTCCGAGGCTGCGTTTGTGCAGCCAGGCGATACTTTTGTCAGCCCAAAGTAAAACGACGACAAAAACACAAATACCAACCAGAGGAATCATGATCCATTCATTATATAAGAATCTCATGGCTTACCCCGACTTCTTCATGGGATTGAGGCCAGGCATTTTGGGAAGTCCGCCCGGAACAGGTGGTTTGCCTGGAGCTTTGCCTGCGCTTCCGGCGCTGGCGTTGCCAGCGTTGGGATCATTGGCAAAGATCTCGCGGGGAATGATCACACCTTTATCGCTGAGTTTTTGAATAAAGCTAGGAATAGTTCCTGTGGCTTGAAACACGCCTTGGATCTTGCGGTGTTCGTTGTAGCCGGTTTCCTTAAAGCGGAAGATTTCAGCTAAAGTGACTACATCACCTTGCATGCCAGCGACTTCCGTGATGCTGAGAATTTTACGACTTCCATCAGACAGGCGAGAGATCTGCACAATCAAGTTCACGGCGCCGGAGATCTGTTCACGGATAGCTCTGATTGGAAGTTCCATCCCTGACATCATACACAGGGTTTCCAGACGAGCGATACACTCACGAGGGCTGTTGGCATGTGTGGTGGTCATCGAGCCATCATGACCTGTATTCATGGCTTGCAGCATATCTAAAGCGGCGCCGTCACGGCACTCACCAACGATGATTCGATCGGGCCGCATCCGCAGAGCATTTTTGATCAGATCACGAATGCTCACAGCATTGTTACCTTCCATAGAGGGAGGACGAGTTTCCAGGCGGACCACGTGCTCTTGTTGGAGTTGCAGCTCTGCCGCGTCTTCGACTGTGATCACACGCTCATTCGAGGGAATGAAGGACGACAACATGTTTAAGAGAGAGGTCTTACCAGATCCAGTACCGCCTGAGATCACGACATTCAAGCCGTTTTCCACACAGATGCGTAGAAAATCAATCATGCTTTTGGTGACACTGCCATAGTTGAGATATTTTTCGGGAGTGATCCCGCCTTTTTTGAATTTACGAATAGTCAATGCCGGTCCATCAATAGCCAGAGGCTCGATCACGGCGTTCACGCGCGAACCATCTTTCAAGCGAGCATCGACATAAGGGTTGGACTCATTGATCTGTCTTCCCAAAGGGGTCACGATCCGCTCAATGATACGACGAAGATGATCGTTCGAAGTGAAGGCCACAGGGCTGATTTGCACTTTACCACTTTTTTCAACAAAGATTTTTTTAAAGCCATTCACCATAATCTCGGAAACATCGTTGTCGGCAAGCAGATCCTCGAGAGGCCCAAGGCCCAGAGCCTCTTCCAAAACCTCCTTGATGATGCGCGAGCGCTCTTCTCTGGCAACATCAGGGGCTTCACGGTCCACGATCAGAGTGATTTCTCTTTTTGTTTTTTCTCGGACTTCTTTTTCTTTGTTTTCATCCTGCTTGGTGTCCAATAACAACTTTTTAAGGTCGACAGTGCGAATCAGTTCATTGTGCACGCGGATCTTTAAAAGTGTTCGAGGATCGACAGCGCCCCCAGTAGCGGGTGCGTTGGCGGCGGAAGCGTCAGGGGGAGGGGCGACAGGCTTCGGGCGCGAAACAGTTTTAAGTCTTTGCAAAACACCGCCCGTCAATTTACGAGCGACATCATAATAGGCCGCAGTCACAGGGGCTTTGGGCGCAGCAAGAACAAACGGCGTGTATTTTTGTAAAGCCATCATGGAGGTGGCTTCATCTTGAGGAATGATCCCTAAGAAAGGCAATTGCAGCTGATTTGAAATCGTCTGTGGCGAAAGACCTGTTGGAGAGGCTTTGTTGATAACCAGTTGGAACATGTCTTTAGGAAAAGTGGCTGAGAGCAATTCATTGATCAAGCGCTGAGTTTGTGTGACCACTAAAACCTCAGGACTTGTGACGATCATGATAGCTGTTGCCTCTTGCAGGACTGCCATTTGAGCGGGACCCAAATCAGTGCCGACATCGACCACAATAAATTTAAAAGAGCGGCTGAAGAAATCCAAAAGTTTTCCCAATAAATCAGGGGCAATGTTTAAACTCTCCTCTGGTCCGCGCACAGCTCCTAAGTAAGCCAATCCTGACGCATGCATAGTTACTAAGGAATTCATTGGTTGAGAGTTTAAAGAACCCTGGAATGTAGCCAGCTCTTTCAAGGTCTTTTGTGGTTTTAATCCCATGATGACGTTCTGATCCCCGACGCTTTTACTGTCAGCATCCACTAACAGGACTTGAGCGCGAAGTTCATTCATGATGGCACAGGCAAAGTTGGCGGCAAAAACACTCTTACCAACTCCACCTTTACCACCGACCACGGCGATAAGGTTGCAATTAGGATTGATGGACAATGCTGACCTCCGTTCATCTTATCGGCAGATGAGGGAGGTCTTTTTACAGGATTTTAGTCGCGTAAGCGGAATTTCTTCTTAATCTGCTCAGCACCTGAGCTGGCCGAGGTTTTGACGATAGGGGTGACAAACACCACAAACTGGCTCTGTTGCTTCGAGAAATCTTTGGAGGCATAAAGGCTGATGATCGGGTTTTTAGCTCCAGAAGGGCGATTGTAGCCTGTAGAGCTGGAATTTTTGATCAGGCCCCCTACCGCCGCGCTTTGACGATCGCGCACGGTCACGGTGCTGGTCATTTGATTCTTACTCACAATGGGCGCACCTGTTGAGGTATTCCCCACCAAGCTGCTGACTTCAAAAGCCATTTCCATATTCACACTGCCAGACTTCTCACCAATCAAAACAGGAGTGATG
>JBCECD010000136.1:0-5970 GCA_039206745.1 Bdellovibrio sp.
CTCGATCTTCAATCCGAGTTTGCCACTGTTGATCTTCTTCTTCGCGCTGTTCAGTTGGACTGGTATTTCAGCCTATATGCGGGCTCAATTCTTGTCTTTACGTAAGAGAGAATATGTCGAAGCAGCACGTGCGATCGGTGCGGATCATAAGCGCATCATCGGTAAACACATTCTGCCAAACGGCCTGACTCCGATTGTGACCTTTGCGCCCTTCTTTATTGCGGGTGGCGTGAACTCTTTATCCTTCCTGGATTACCTCGGTTTGGGTTTGCGTCCGCCGACTCCGAGTTGGGGAGAGTTGATGGCTCAAGCGCAAAAGTGGTTCACTATTGCCGAGTGGTTGGTATGGGGACCTCTGGTGGCTTTGGTTCTGACTTTGACTCTTCTTATTAATATAGGTCTTGCGATTCGTGATGCCTTTGACTCCAAAATGTAGTGAGTTGAAAAAGCTAGATCTGATTCCTTGTACCGCACCTTTGTGGGCTCGAAGCGGTCACGCTCAAACTTTGTGGGCCCACTTTCTGAAATCTCCAGAGTTATCTGATTGGGGCTCCTCCTTCGAGGTGGATTTGTTGGATGGAGATCGCCTTTCATGCTTTTATTTGCCGGGCACCTCTCCTTTTGTTGTGAGCCTCTACCATGGCCTCTCGGGAGATGTGCGGGCTGATTACATGCAGAGAACAGCATTGCTTTGTCAGAAGTTGGGACACACCGTGGTTTTGGTGAATCATCGAGGTGCGGGAGCCAATGCGCCTTTTGCCCAGCGACCTTATCACTCGGGGAGTGCTGAAGATATTTCTTTGGTTTTAAGGAAGTTGCGCGAATTGTTCCCGGGTAAAAAGCAGATTGCGGTGGGATACTCCATGAGCGGAAATATGCTCCTGTGTTTGCTCGGAGGATATGGTGGAACCACCAAACCCGATGGGGCGATCACGGTGAATGCCCCTATCAACTTGATGGGCGGGTCCTTGCTTTTGAAGTCGGGACTCAATCGCCTCTATGATGCCCGCTTCGTTATGCGCTTACGGAAAGTTGTGGCGGAAAAATATCAAAAGGGATGGATCGCGGAGCGCTACAATATTCCGGTGTGGTCCACGATTTGGGATCTGGATCAAATCTACACGGCCCCGGCGGCAGGCTTTAAAGATCGAGCCGATTATTATCAAAGTTGTTCAAGCCTTCATTATCTGCATAAAGTGGATAGACCCACCTATGTTCTCACGGCCCATGATGATCCCTTTGTTTCAGCTGAAGATTACAGGTCGGCGTCTTTTTCAAAAACCACACAGGTGAACATCGAACGCCATGGCGGTCACTTGGGCTATTTAAGTCAGCAAGAGACCATTCTCGGCTCTCGAAGATGGTTGGATTACTATCTTTATGAAGCGTTGAAGGCCATGGAGTCCGCTCTGTTGTAAATGGTAAACTTCTCGTCTCAGATTGAGACGCCTCGGCCCAAGGCACCTTCTTTGCACAAAAAATCAAAGAGGAGAATGGCTGTGGCATTCTGTCGAAGGACTATTATTATTTATCTTCGCTTTTTACTGTTGATGGGATTTATTTTTCCCTCGCTGGGGTGGTCACACAATTTTTGTTCCATTGTTTTGGGTGATAGCTATGAGATGACGGATAGGACCCCTGAGAAGGCTCATTTGCTAAGTCTTCAATTGACCTTAATTCCCAAAGACTCCGTGCGTGATATCGAGATGGTTCGTAAAGAGTCTACGCTTGTTATTGAACAAACGGAGCAGGCTTGGGGAGCCTTCTATCCTCCTCATCAAAAATATCAGCTCATTTCAGACGAGATGGAGTTGAGGGCCTCGACCAACTATGCAGTTATATATTATCCCGCAGAAGACGATAAAATGGCTAGTCCGCAATCTCATATTATCAATGCATTTCGAGTACGAGAACAGAGCGATATACTACAGGTTTTTTCACGGCGGCGTTTGGAAATTTTGGATGCACGCTTTTTTAAGAACCTTCAGGATAGGCCTTATGCAAACCTTCAGAAATTGGATCCGCGTCGCACTCATACTTTTATGATCGGTAGTAAAGACTTAGAGAGTTTCGAATACAGAGTGTCGACTTTGCGGGTTTTCCATCGAGGACCCGATAACCCTACAGTCATTGAAAGATTTTTAGAGAGCGAGAAAGTAGACGCACCGGCAGTGAAGAGTTTATTGCGGACGGCGGAAGAGCAGGGGCGTGATATTTTTGAAATAGGTCGGGTTTCAAATGGCTCCGAGAAGAGGGTGATGACGGCTCAACTCAGAATGCTTAAGTACTATATTACAGATCTGTATCCTGAGTCGCTGCTCATTTTAGCGACCAGCTCTGAGTACCTTGTGAAGTACTATGAAAAATGGGGCTTGAAAAAAAATGCTGAATTTAAAGGTCCTGACGGAACAGTTTACTTTTTCATGTCGGGATCCGCGAAGGATATTTCTCTATCCATTCTGAAAAAGCAGTAATAGAATATTTAGAGCATAGGAATGAAGTGGAAAAGAAAATAAAAAATCCTCGAAAAAAAACAGAGACTTCAGTCAAGAGTGGTCAGGACAGTGTGGCCTCGATCATTGAGGCTTTTATTGATATCTGTGCGGTTTCTGGAAATGAAAAGGTGACCTTGAAAGCTCTCTCGGAGAGAACGGGTTTATCTTTGAGCAATGTAAAATATCATATCGACAACTCGCCAAAGAGTCTGGAGGAGTTGTGCACGGAGTTTACACGCAACCATGTGAATATGTATCTGGAAGAGTCTATTTTCAAAGATCGGATGAGTGGTCATTTCGATCCGCTTTTGTCGTATGCTAAGCATATGTTGACGTGGACTTTCAAATATCCGCGTTTGGGCGTATATCTTTTAATGATCTATTACAAGTCCGCTCTACAGGAAAGCACCACTTCTCGGTATGAGTCAATCTTAACGCGGGCTTTGAGCCGGGTGGAGTCTCTTCTGCATGAGGGAGTGGGGATGGGGTTGTATCAGACTGAGGGAGTGAATAAAAAAGATATTATCGTCAGTTTTCACGCTTTGATTTTGGGACATCTGGTGATCACGGTGAATATGCGCTCTCAAGAGGAGTTGGAGTCTCGTCTGAAAATGTCACAGGAATTTTTGCAGACACAATTGATCGTGCAGAAAAATAAAATTGGCTAGGTTTTGAGCCTAGCCAAAGCGGGAGGGGACCCGGGAATGCCTTATTTATATTGCAGGCTGGTGGTTTTACAAACCAAAGAGGCTGGATTATAGCTCTTTGAGGAGTCGAAACCACTGCTGTCAGTGATAGACTGAATGCGAGCCATGGTATAACCTTCGGAGAACTTCAGCTTAAAAGTAAAATATTTATTAGAAGCTGCTTGATAGACAGTTGCTTCACGAATAAATCCATTTACTTTCAAATGTTTCACTTCATCTTGAGAAGACTCGTGAATGCCAGCTTCAGACATCACTAATTCTGAGACAACGTAGTTTTCACCAGACATAGTCAATTTATCGCCTTTGATAATATAATCTAAGACGATTTGAAATCTTGCACCTTCACCTTTGGGGTTGCACTCCAAAACTACTTTTGCAGATTCCTCTGCGAAAGCGTTCATAGAAACGGCACTGATAAGAGCTGCGATAAGCATTTTCATGATAAGCATCCTTTTTTGATCAGATATTCTGATTTATTAATGTTAAATTAAAACGGAACAAAGTGACTGAAAAGGACCCCACCGGGGAGTCCAAGACAGCTATTATTTTGAGATAGCGCAATCTAAAGCAGGCAAATCAATTTGCTCTTTAGTGTCGGCATCATAAACCTTTAAAGAACCAGAGCCGCTTTGAGTCTCGGTCACTTCATAGGTATGATATTTACCGTCAGAATCTGGTTCGATTGTTACAAAAGTATGCTCTTTTTTCTCAACATCTTCTGCAATATAAAGTGCTTTTACAGACACCTCCAGTTGACCCAGAGCCCATGCGTCGACTTGCGAAGCTTCGCCGCGCGCGCCGGCCTGGATCTCATAGGCAAAAAGACCTTTTTTATTTCCGCATGTTGCGGATTTGATCAAGGCATGTGCCTGAGTTGTTGCAGTGAGAGAGGCTACTGTTAAGATACCTGCCAACAGTGTTTTCATTGGGAGACTCCTTTTGTAAATCAGGTGTTCTGATTTGCTAATATTTTATTTAATTGAGTAGAACGCCGAACAAAATGGTCGCAATCTTTTGTACAACGTTCTTAACGGGATCATTTATAACGCTTCGCAACTTAAATGGCAAATAATTGTTTAAAAATAGAAAATTAATTCTAAAATATTAAAATTTATGTGTAAAACATTTGGACGTTTATAAAAAAGTGAAGTTATATCAATTATTTAATATAATGAAGAAAATACATGAAACTATCTTTCATAGAGGGCATCTCTCTTTGAACCGCTTCTGTAAGAAATAAGTGGCGATTCATAATGGCTCCATAATAACGCCTTAGCCTGAGGGCACTGAAGGAGCAGAGTGCATGAAAGAAAATCTGAGTATTCTGATTAAAATCGGCCTGAGCCTGCTTCTGGTCTCTTGTAAGGTGCCGGCCAGTGTGGAGAGCGAAGACAGTGCTTTTACTTCCTTGGAGAAAAACCAGCAGCAAATCTATGAGCATATTGTAAGCCAAATTGAAGCGGATGCTCTTTTTACCGCCCAAGAAGATGTCTGGAGTGAGCCTTTTTTGAATTATCCCACTCATCAAGGAACCGCCATTCAATGGCTGGAACCGAGCTGTGTAGAGAGCAGTGTGGTGGAAGAGACAGATATCCTCCGCCATCTTTCTTATGAATACGTCTGTGAGGCTTTGCAGGGCAGTCTGGTATTTGTCTCCGAAAAAAGAGAGTCTTCGGTGGAATCCTCTATTCATGGAAATTTGCGTATTGAAGCGCAGACAGATGTTATATGGAACTCTCGCTTTGATTCACAACAGGTGCACCTGAGTGCGGGTATGATTCAAGTTGATAAGGAGTTTACAGACTCCTGGCAGGAGGAGGTTCTGCACAGTCTCTCTGGAGCCACGGCCTATGATTTTATTCCCGATACGATCCAAAATATCGAGGGACAGGATGAAGTGGTTCCCCAAGAAGGGTATTTTAATGTGACCAGCACCATACAAGTGACAGCAAATGGTGCCAGCGACGGCGTGGTCTTGATTTCCACAGAGGGGCTGCATATTGCAAAGTGCGGTATTGACGAAGGCACGCTGCTTATTCGCAGCGCTTCCGGCACTCTGACAGTAACCTTTAATTCCTGTGGATCACGGATCTGGAACTATTCAGCTTCTTCCAAATAGGTATAACCAGACAGGCCTTCTTCATAATGTTTGATCAGAAGCTTGGCTTCTTGTTTGGTGATAGTTCCTTTTTGGATACTCTCCTCTGTCGCTTGGCGAACGTTGTCCACCATTTCAGAGCGACCGTACTGAACGTAAGATAGAACCTCTGTCACCGTGTCTCCAGGGACATAGTGATCAATAGTGTAACCCACACCACTCAATGAAATATGAACAGCATCCGTGTCACCAAAGAGATTGTGCAGATCTCCAAGAATCTCCTGATAAGCCCCCGTTAAAAAGACGCCGAGATAATACTGCTGACCATCCGTGAATTGATGCAGTCGTAAAGTCTCTTTGGGATTGCCTGATTCCGTGTCGATGAATTTTTCGATGACGCCGTCAGAGTCACAGGTCAAATCAGCCAAGGTGGCTTCCCGAGTCGGCTCTTCGCCCAAGCGATGAATTGGAATCACCGGGAATAACTGACCCACTGCCCACGAATCCGGAACGGATTGGAACACCGAGAAGTTGGAGAAGTAAGTGTCGCACAACTCTTTGGAAAGAGCGGTGATAATATCTTCTGTATCTGCCACGGTTTTTGCCAGTTTCACCATTTTGGTGGCAATGGCAAAGTACATGCTTTCACACCAGGCTCTTTGCTCTAAAG
>JBCECD010000137.1:0-5961 GCA_039206745.1 Bdellovibrio sp.
CTCGTCACCATCCGTTCACGGCTCCGCAAGACAATTATGCTCAAGATTTGGTGAGCGGCAATGAAGCTGTTTACGGCAAGATGCTGGCGAAAGCCTATGACTTGGTCTGTAACGGCTATGAAATGGGTGGTGGTAGTATCCGTATATACCGCAATGAAATTCAACAGGCGATGTTCCGGGTATTGGGTATGAGTGAGGAAGAGACTCAGCACAAATTCGGTTTCTTCCTGGAGGCTTTGAAATACGGAACTCCTCCTCATGGCGGTATTGCCTGGGGTATGGACCGTTTGGTGATGTTGCTTTGTGAAACAGATGCGATCCGTGAAGTGATTGCCTTCCCGAAAACAGCGAAGGCTACAGACTTGATGGCAGATTGTCCAAGTGAAGTGCATCGCGATCAGTTGGCAGAGGTGGGTGTGCGCCTCAGTCCTCTGGCTGAAAAGCACCTTGAAGATTTAAAAAAGATGTAAAAGTTTTTCGTCCTGACAGGTTCTTTTAGGAACCTGTCACGGTTATCATGCCATCATCGGTTCGGACTTTGATATGACCGAGAGTTTCCGGATTGATAATCTCCTCAGGATTGTGTGGAGGTAGATGGTTTTCAACAGGTCCCTGTAAAGACTGTAAATCCAATTCATAATTCAGATTCGCCGGCAGCTGTAAAGAGACATTGCCATGCTCTGTTGAGAGCGTGAGCAAATCTTTGTAGGCTTCGGGTACAAAAATATGCACTGTCAGCTTTACATTAGACTCTTGAGTGACTTCCTGACCATTGACATTCATTTGAACCCATTGGCTGGGAAGAGGTTCTTGCACATTCACAATCAGTTGTGACTGTTGCGCACTCTGAATAATAAAAGGACCTTTTTCAAAAGGAGGAACCTCTCCTGAAAGCTCCAGAAGAAGGGTGGGTTGGGAGTGAATGCTGAGCACGATGTCAGCATTTTGTGTGGAGATGCTGACTTCACGGATGCTCTGCAGGAAGAACTCCGCTTTTTCCACATACTTTTCAGAATGGAAAAACTTTTGTGTCACGGATTGAAAGGCATCGAAGACGGCCTCAGGTTTGTTGAGAACATACCCCATCATCAGGATCAAAGATCCCGACAAAATAAAAAAAAGAGCAGTGAATCCTAAGATAAATTTTTTGATCATAAACGGCCCGGTATTGTTGCCCTTAGAATTAACACATTGAAAATAGAATTGAAATGGAATTGAATAAAAGCAGGGGGAATCCATGCAGCGCATTTTGCCGGAGACCAATTTAGAAAAAAAACTCATGAGTCTGGGAGCTGTTTTTATTGAGGAGAACCAGGTTCTCGATGAGTTGGTGCAGGTCTTAGGAACAGATATCACTGCGGACAATGAGCAAGCTCTCGAAGAAATTGGTGAGTACTTTTTTCGCTTAGACATGAACTACGGTCCCAGTATCAAGATCGACTGCATTGGTATTCTCGAAGAATTTTGGGGTGTGTTTGATAAGCAATCGGCTTTACAGAATATGGAAAATATTCGCAGGCAAGGACATCGCACGAAATTCAATGTTCTGCGTTCGGCTTTGCCGACAGAGGGTTCTATTGATATGGGTTCTCTGGAGAAATTTAAGCAGATCTTCGCTTTTGATTTTGAAGAAGGACACGAGCCTCAACTCAGTGACGAAGAATACAAGAAATTGGCGACGTGGATTCAATCGACTCATCGCTATCTGAAGGAGGCGGGCATCCTGGCCTGGGATATGGCTCGCTTTATCCAGTTGGTGCGATTGTGTTTTGTTGCTGGATATATTACCGACAATGAAGCCTGGGCTGAGGTTTTAAAGCTCGGGCCTTTGGTCGAGGGGCGGTTTGAGTCCTGGATGGAGTTTTCTCAAAGCTTTTTGATTGGTCGAACTTTTTGGTGCGGTCGGGATGAGCCCCAGGTGAAAGCGATCTGTGAGCGGCTTTTAGGGCATCCTGCGAGCCCTTGGAATTTTATTTCTCTTCATCCACAGGACTAGAGTCCGGTTTTTACTTTCGTGTCTCAAGTTTGAACGTATCATCCCGATACGTAAAGATAACAGGGCCAGGATGGCCTTGGGATTTCAGATGCACACGGAGGTGTGAAATGGACAAAATCAGCGGAATACTGCCAGCCAGTCCCCGCACGCGTGTCTTGGATATCGGAGCTTCTCAGCCCGCTCGTCCTGGAGCTCCTGCTTTGGGCAGGCCCATGGGCCGCAACTCTCTGGGAGATCGAATCACTCTCAGTAAGCAGATCGAAGAAATGCGGATGACAGGTGAAATGCCTGGGCCTGAAGCTTCTCCGGTCTATCGCAATCCTGCTGAAATTAAAAAGTTGAAGGTGATTGAGGATCTCAATCAAAAATTCTTCAGCAATCCTAAATCTGAGGCTCGCGAGGGCGATATGACCAAGTCGGAAGAGACTTTGAGCAAAGCTTCTGACAATGAAGGTCTGTTTTTTGTTGAGCGGGAACTACGACCCGCTCAGGACATGGGTTCAAGCAAGATCCCATTGTCTTCAACGGAACAAAGCTGATAAGCCCCCTGAAAACGGCGAGTCCCATCGGACTCCCGGGCTGTGACCAGGATGCAGTTCAAAGAAAGCTGTATCAGTCGTCTTATGGCTGTTAAGCTCCACTGTGGAGCGCCCATCTGAATCAGCATCTCCAGGCGTATCAAGGCTTGAGGGGCGCTGTGCGCATGCAAAGTTCCGAAACTTCCTGAATGTCCCGTGGCGAGAGCCATGAGGAAGTCTTTCGCTTCTCCACCGCGAATTTCCCCCATCACCAAACGATCCGGTCGTAAACGCAGCGAGCGTTTCACCAACTGCATTTGATCAATCAGAGGTAAGACCCCTTGCGGATCTTCGCGGGTGAGTAATTTCATACTGACCGAATTAGGAAGGGCGATTTCAGAGGTGTCTTCAATCACGACCACTCGCTCATTGGTGGGCAGTTCGTTGAGGCATGAATTGAGCACCGAGGTCTTCCCTGAGCCGGTAGTGCCGATGACGATAAAATTCTGACGATTTTCGATAATTGCTTGAAAAATCTTCTGCTCTGCTTCTGTGCACCAGCCCTGTTGAAACAGCCGTGCGAAGGTCCAAGGATTGTGCGGGTGCCGACGTAAGGAAATATGAACATGACTGCCTGTGATCTCACTGCCCACTAGGGTGAGGCGGAAATTCTCGAAGTGGCCATCGGCGCAGGGATGCTCGACACTGAGATGGGCTGCGGCGGCATGACTGAGGCGATCCAAACAATTGCGAAAACTTAAATCTGAAAAGAAGCGATCGTTCAAGGCATGCAGAACTCCATGGCGCTCCAGCCAGATGGAGCGGGGACCGTTGACGATGATTTCAGTGATCGACTCATCTTCCATCACTGAGCAAAGAGGTCCCCAGGAATAAAATTCCTGCAAAACTCGTTGGCGAGTTTTCGCAGAAATATCTCTGAGTTGAGCTTCAATGATGTCCTTCACTTTCTGTGACCGAATTTGACTGCTTTCATCTGAGGACAGGAGATATTCATTCAGTGGAATTTTTTGCACTTGCTCTTGAATCAGATGATAGATGTGGGAGGCCTCTTCAAACTCAATCTTCATAGATCTGCTCCCAAGTTTTGTAGATGACGTGGCGAAGTGATTCCTTCGTCTTCTTTCATAATAGAGGGGCGAACAAAGATGATCAGCTCCGAACGGTTTTGTCGGAAATCTTTACTGGAAAAAAGAGCTCCCAGGATAGGCAGTCGCGATAGAATCGGAAAACCCTCTGAACTTTTACCGTCTTCACTTTTTAAAAGGCCCGATAAGGCGATGGTGCGGGGACGTGTCAGATCGAAGTGGCTGGAAACTCGATGGGTCAAGAGGCCTGGTATATCATCGACCTTTTTGGAATCGTCAATAGTTGCCACCTCGGTCTCCAGAGTCAGACTGATGCGGCCTGAAGCATCAGCTCGGGGTTTCACGCGCAGAGAAATGCCGTATCTTTTCCACACGACGTCTTGAGTTTTGTAATTCATGATTTTAATTGGAAACTCCCCGCCAGCTAGGAACTCAGCTTCTTGGCCACTTCTACAGAGAATATTGGGGCTGGCTAAAATGCGGCCTTGCCCTTGAGCTTCGAGTGCAGTGAGGTTGAAGGGCAAAGCTTCGCCTTCGAACTCTCCTGAAGGTAAAACTTTTGCGGAGTAACTGGAAGGGCCTCGCAGCCCATATTTTAAAGAGAAGTCTCTTTTTATTTCCGCTACGGTGATCTCCACTTTGACGGTGGGAGCGATACTCAAACTGCTGTCGTCTTTGACAATTTGAATTCCATAGGGAGTCAGTAAATCTCGATAGCACTTCAAGAGACTTGGTGAGGCGGCCACTCTCAACTCTAAGCCTGGTTGAAAAATAAGTGTTTGTGGTGGGAGATGAGCGCGGCTAAGGAGCTTCTTTATCAGACTTTGCGCTTCATTTTGCAAAAGAGCGGAGAAACGAGCTGTCATTTGATAGGAGAAACCCTGGCGACGCGCGAATTGGGCCAATCGTTCCCAGTCTTTCAGGCGATACAGTTCGCCTTCGATGCGTAAATCTCCTTCGGAAAAATGGGCTTTGAGTCCTACCCAGTTATTGAGCTCTTTTTGCAGCTCGGGGAATGACGAAATTTTCTCCGGATGCAGAACTTGCACTTGATAGAGAGACGAGCCGATTTTGACTGAGGTTCTTCCCTCTTTCTGACCACGTAGAAAAACAGTGGAGCCGCTGACCTCGGCTTTGAGAATATCTCGATCTTGAATCCAGATCGAGGTGCTCTGTCGGACAGTAATTTTGTGAGCCTCACCCAAAGAAATTTCTAACTTTTGCGGGGAGGCCCAGGCGATCACGAAAGAAAATAAAAAGAAAAATACTTGCATGCAAAAGCACTCTGCAAGAAGTGTCTCGGGCCGAAATAGCAACCTATTGCAATAGACCTACGCCCTTCGGACAGACCTATCCGACCGGAAGTTCAAAGAAGACCATAACTCCTTGATCTGTGTTCTTGAATTGCAGCTGAGAGTTGTGACACTTCAGAATGGCTTGGCAGATGGTCAGGCCCAATCCCGTGCCAGTCGAGTGGTGCATCACATCTTCATCGATGTAAAAAGGCTTCATGATTTTATTGATCACGGCCACAGGCAGCTGCGGCCCTTTGTTGTGAATGAGAAAGCGCAGATTCGCACCGTTGCGCAAACTCTCGAGATGAATCTCGCTGCTCTCATCGCCAAACTTCGCGGCGTTGTGAATCAGTCGGAACAGAACCTGCTTGATCAGACGAGCATCAGCCATGACAGGAGTGCTCTCCAGCTTGCTCACGATCTTCTGCTGCTTTTTTTCCACCAATGTCTGAATGTCTGCGGGGAGACTCTGCTCCAGTTGAACCAGCAGCATACTTTGAGCATCAATTTTGAGCTGCTTGGTCTCAGCACGAACCACGAGCAGGACATCATCAACAAGATTTTTCAGGCGTTCCGCACTGCGGGTGATTCGACTCACCATGAGCTTGTCTTGCTCGTTCAAAGGAGATTCCGCCAGCAGAGACGAAAAGCTGAGAATGGAAGTCAGCGGGGTTTTCAATTCATGATTGATCAGGATCATAAAATTGGACTTTGCCACATCCAAACTTTTTAATTCCTCCAAAGCCTTTTGCAACTCGTGATTTTTCTTTTTCAACTCTTCGCCGAGGGAGAATCTTTGAATCGCATGTTCAACAGTGTTCGACAGATCCACGGGGTCCCAAGGCTTGGTGAGATAGCGGAAGATCTGTCCTTCATTCACCGCCATGATAATGGATTCCAAATCTGTGTATCCTGTTAACAGAATGCGAACTGTCTCGGGATGAGACTGCAAAGTTTTTTGCAGAAACTCGATGCCGGTCATCTCGGGCATGCGTTGATCGGTGATGATCAGAGCGACAGGCGCTGGATGTTGGGCCAGCAGAGCC
>JBCECD010000138.1:0-5922 GCA_039206745.1 Bdellovibrio sp.
GTACACGAACCCAGTGGGATCATGGAATGCGTGAGAGTCAGATCCTTGTTCTGCAAAGTATGAATATAGCGCAACATCTCCGTTTCACTGTGATGAGTGTTAAACACAGGATGAGTGAGATAACTCGAGTTGCGAGTCAGGCCTGCTGGCAACACCACATCCGCGAGATTTTGATCCACTGTCTTCGCGTTCAAAGAAGAGGTCGCTTTCAGTTCAAAAGCCGCCCAGATCGCCTCCACATCTTCCGCTGTGGTGGTTTCATTGAGTGACAAGCCAATTCGTTTTGTATCCAGAGAGCGGAAGTTCATTTGCATTTTTTCTGCAAACTTCAAAATATCGGTGGCCTTATCTGTGGTCACCACCAAAGTATCAAAGACAGGTGAAGTGGTGATTTGAAAGCCTAATTGCTTTAATCCTGCTGTCAGAATAGCGGTCAGACGTTGCACGCGCAGAGCGATCTTTTTCAGTCCTTGAGGCCCATGATAAACGGCATACATCGAAGCCATGTTCGCCAATAAAACCTGCGCTGTACAAATATTCGAAGTCGCTTTTTCACGACGGATGTGTTGCTCCCGCGTTTGCAAGGCCAAACGTAAAGCTGCGTGCCCTTGCGAGTCCACACTCACTCCCACCAAGCGACCTGGCATCAGACGCTTGTAGGAATCTTTTGTGGCTAAGAATGCCGCATGAGGACCGCCGTAACCGAGGGGAACGCCAAAGCGCTGTGAATTTCCCACCACAATATCCGCGCCCCATTCTCCAGGAGACGTGAGCAGAGTCAATGCCAACAAATCAACAGAGGCCGTAACCAATGCACCATGCTCTTGATATTTTTTTGTTAAAGCTCTTAAATCAGGCGCAGCCCCTTCCGTGTCAGGATATTGGAAGAACACTCCGAAAACGGGTTTGGCAAAATCATATTGTGCCGGCTCTGTCACAATCATCTCAAAACCCAGAGGTTCTGCGCGAGTGCCAAGAACCTCGATCACATGGGGATGCATTTTGGGAGAGACGATAAAGGCTTGAGCGTCGTTTTTGCAAAGAGCGTGAGCCATGAACATGGCCTCTGCCGCCGCCGTGCCTTCATCGAGCAGGGAAGAGTTGGAAATCTCCATGCCGGTGAGGTCCGCCACCATTGTTTGAAAGTTCAAAAGAGACTCCAGGCGTCCTTGTGAGATCTCAGGCTGATAAGGTGTATAGGCTGTGTACCAGACAGGATTTTCAAAAATATTTCTTTGAATCACCGTCGGTGTGATGGTGTCGTGATAACCCATACCAAGATAGGATTTATACACTTTGTTGCGCGCAACCATCTGTTTTAGTTTTTGCAGCAATTCAAACTCGGAAACACCGGGGCCGACATCAGTAAATGCATGCGTACTGCGGATAGCGCCGGGAATGACCTTCTCTGCCATTTGCTCCAGAGTTTGAAAACCCAGAGTTTTTAACATGGCATGAATATCAGTTTCGTTAGGACCAATATGACGGGGGACAAATTCGTTGCGGGGAGAAAAATCTTCAAGTTTCATAAACACCTCAATGACGATGACGCCGTCGAGCCTAGCACAGGCCCGTCCCGTATGAAAGATTTGTAAAAGAGGAATTCTGAGCTAATACGGAGCAGCCATCAGTGGCATTGGCGAGCTTGAATGCGGAGCTGTTTAAGAGACTCCACCTTTGTCTCCAAATCCTCCCATTGCAGGGCTAATTGCGCAGCCTCGCGATAAATAGTGATTTGTAGGCGTAGAGCTAAAACAGCCTGAGAGATAACTGTTTGGGGCGAAGATGAAAAGTGAGCCGTCTCTTGAAACAACTCCCTCATCGAAGAAGGAAAAATCCGAGACAGGAGCTTCACCTCTTCCAGTCGCAGTAAAAACCAGGGATCTCGGGCTGCGGAAGCCCCGGCCTGCTTGAAGTATTTTTCTAAATGATAGGTTCGCGGCACGGCCACCTCAGACACTTCTGAATCCGAGGCGTCTGACGCTTCAGCAGCAGAGGGAGTAGCAACGGTCTTCTTATGGCAAATGATGTCTTGAAGAGGCGGAGGATTTAACTGGCTGACCTGCTTTTCCAATTCATCCGCAGCATTTAATTCTTTGATATATTCTAAACTCAACAAAGTGATCTCGTGTAAATTAACGTTCACAGAGGGCGGAGGCGTGGGCAAAGCGGCCTGATGAATAAAGTCGACAGCATAAAAAGAGAGAGCCCAACCGCCTAAAAAAAGACAGACCAGAGCTCCCAATATAAAACTTCCAATGCAGACAAAGAGACTTTTTAGAAACACTCGAACAATTAAGCCTTGCGAGAGGCTTTCTTGGTGGCTTTGCGAACGACTTTCTTAGCCACTTTTTTAGTGGTGGTTTTTTTAGCCGCAGCTTTCTTCTTCATTGTTTTTTTGAACAAAGCTTTTTCCAAACGAGTTTTTTGTGCGATCGCTTTTTTCTTGTAGGAGGAAATGCTCTTTTCCAGATCATCGGCAGATTTTTTGATTTTGTTGAGGGTGCTGTTCACCTCTTTTTCCAACTTCGCCTCAGATGTGCCGAGAGTCTTCACAATCTCCTGATATTTTTTCCAAGCCAATTCGATCTTTTCTTCTTTTTGTTTGTCGAATTGATTTTTCAGTTCAGATTCTTTTTTCTTAATTTCGTCATTCAATTTTTGAAAGCTCTCTAGCAGGCTTTGGATACCTTTGGTTTCAGACAAATTGTCCAGAATTTTTCGAAATGTTGCAGTCGCCATAAGCTCCTCCTCGGTAAAGCCATTTAGGTGAACATATCCGCTTGATGTTAAATTAGCAACCCGCGCTGAGTAAAGTCCAGGCAGTTGTTTCCAGCCAAACCTCACGCTGAGCGGAGAATTGACCAGGAAATTTTTCCAAACCCTTTTCGCGCATCTTCATAGCGTAGTCACTCATATAGGTCTTCAAATGATTTTCATCTTTGATTTTATAAATGATTTTAACATCTTTGCTGGAGGCTTCGAGATTTCCTCCTTTGCGCAGGCAAAGCTCCGCACTGACAAAGCCCGGGCAGGTGAGCATATCGGGAATGTGTTCACTTTTAAGCCATTCCACGTACTCGGGATAAACTTCGTGTCGAACTGTCAGGTGGACGAGATAGGTAACCATTATCAAACCTCTGCTATTTCTTCGTTAGACTCTCTTGCTAAAGCGTGAACTTGAAGTTGTCAATCAACAGTCCTGGAACTTTTCTGCCCCCAAAGGCTCTTTTTTCATAAGTCAGAACCATAGGGTCCACCTCTTGAAAGTCCGTGACGGCCACGAGATTGCTTCCCAGGCAGTCATAGAGGCTGTCATCAAAGCGCAAATCCGCAATCGGCGCTACAATCTCCCCATTTTCAACCCAAAAACAAGCATAGCGAGTCATTCCCGTCAGCCGTGCGTTCATGCGATCTGACCAGCTCAGATAGTGCAGATTAGAAAGATAGAGCCCGGTGCCTAATTCCTGTGGAATAGAGCTTTTGCTTAGGGTGCCTGGAAGCACTTCGAGAGACCGGGGGGCTTCGCCTAGCTCGGCTTTATTTGTTTCCACGCCGTACTCTTGTGCACTGCGAGTGCTGATCAGCAAGGTTTTCAGTCGTCCCTCGCGCACCAGATCTGTGGACTCTGTGGTCAGTTCCCCCAAAGAGTTAAAACGCGGAGCCAGTCCCAGCGCGAAGTTTTCCTGCATGGAAAAGAGAGGCGATAAAGAGGCTTCCCCATGAGCTAATTTATGCAAAGGACTGTTGCCCTGTTTAAAGCTGCCAAAGCTCAAAGCATCCCAAGAAAAAACAGAAGTCAGCTCTGCTACGGCACCTGGCGCCAGATAAGTCCGATAAGCTCCCGGCTTCAGAGTGATAGGCGGCCTTTGTAGAAGAGCCAGTTGATACCGAGTTTGAGTCAAGTTTTCGAGGAACACGTGTTGACTCCACTCTGTTCCGGCATAAACCGACTTTGCAGCCTTCGGGCCGTGATATAGCGAGTAGTCCATAAAAAAGTTTTCGTTGGCAAACCAATGACTCTGACCTTGAGAGTTTTTATTTGCGGAAATCAAAGGCCCTGCGCAGTAGAGGCCCGCAAGATCCGATCCCTGAGCGGCGGAGGTGATCTGAGGCACGACCTCTTCATCCGGCAAAAGCCTGCCGGACAAAGTGATCTGACTTTGGCCATTATTTTTTACAGGCGTCTGAAAAGGATCTTCGGGGAGCAGATCACATTCTCGACGAGCCTGATTCAGCCAATGCTCCGCACGTTTCAAATCTTCAGTGGGTTGTCCTGAAAGTGAAAAGGTATAATTCGCTGTCTTATGATCTTTTTGTAAAATCAGATTGAGAGAGCGCTGCTCAACATGGGTGTTCTGGCGGACTCTATTGCCATTGAAGCGGACAAAAAGAGAATCTTCCGCATGGAGGTTGAGGGTCACCTCTTCTCCTTGATGGAGGCTGTTGAAGATCTGCTCTGAGACGCGATCAAAAACGGATTGCGTTGTTGCGTGAAATTTAGCCACCGAACACCTCTACATTTTTAAACAGGCAATAGGGATTGGTGTGCCCTACGCGAATGATCTGATTGGGTTCCCCTTTGCCACAGTAAGGAGAACCATAAGTTTCTCTGTTTTGGCTGACCGCAGACAAACTGTTCCAGAAGGGCAGGGTGGTTCCTCGATAGTTTGGATTTTTCACGGTCTTCACGATACGCCCGTCCTCAATCCATTTTGCATATTCACAGCCGAATTGAAATTTATTGCGATAATCATCAATGGACCAGCTCTTATTGGCCATCATCAGCACGCCTTTTTCTGTAGAGGCGATCATCTCCTCCAAAGAAGAGGTTCCGGGCTCTAAATTGATGTTGGCCATACGATCAATAGGCGCGCGATTCCACGAAGCGGAGCGGGAGTTGGCGACTCCAGGCAGTTGTAGGCGTGCCTGAGACTCCAAGCCACCGAGACCTCTTTCGAGGAGACCATTGCGGATTAAAAACTCTTTTTGTGCAACGTGACCGGAATCATCGTATGCATAAGAAGCCATGGCATCCGTCACGGTCGGATCAAAGGTGACATTCATCAGAGGAGAGCCGTATTGCAAGTGACCAAAGTCTTCAGGTTTCACAAAACTCCAGCCGGCATAATTGCGTTCATCACCCAGGATGCGATCGTATTCCAGAGGGTGACCGATAGACTCATGAACCTGCAAAGTCATTTGATCGGGAGCCAAAAGGAGATCTGTTGTCAGCGAAGGGCAGTTTTCTGAGCCGAGCAGTTCGAGAGCTTCCTGAGCGATTTTTTGACTGCGTTGTAAAATGGATTCGCGATCGAAAACCTCAGCTCCGATTTGCAGGCAGCGAGCCAGGCCTCCGGAATCAGAACGAGTTTGAACCTCCGTGCCCTCTGCGGCGGCGACAGAAAAAGAGGTGCTGACAATGGAAAACTTCTGATGGATATCCGCGCCGGAAGAGCTGACAAATAAAGAGTCTGTTTCAACAGTCATGGCCATGGCGGAGCGATTCACAATCTTATCTGAGATGTTCATCGCCTGTGTTGCTGCGATCAAAATATCATTGATTTCACGGGCACTGATCGAATCGAGAGGTTTTACCAGAGGAGATGTGTATCGCCCCTGAGCTGGAGGCCGATGCGTTTTATTGAACGCATGAATCTTCTTTGGTGCGGCGGCCTTGGCCATCGAGACAGCGCGGTGGAAGGCTTTTTGCAAACCTTCTTCACTGAGATCACTGGTGCCACTATAGCTGAAGTGTCCATCCACCAACACCTCGACCATCACACCTTGATCGAAGTTGACAGCATTGTTGTCAGGCTTTTCATTGCGAACGACGCGGTATGTGGTTTTCTCTGTAACGTGACGCAGTCCAACCCAATCGGCGGAGTTCTGAAGTGAGCGCAGGACTTGAGATAATGGTTG
>JBCECD010000139.1:0-5920 GCA_039206745.1 Bdellovibrio sp.
CATTGATAATGGACTTTGAAACAGTCTTCAGGGATTCAAAGACTCCGCGCCCCTCAGAAGCACACCCTTCAATCTCAGGTGCATTATAAGGATTCAGAGCGCTTCTCAGCTCTGCCAGAGAGGCCACATTCGGGAGATCTCTCTTATTATATTGCATGATCAGGGGAATTTCTTTGATGTCGTAACCTTGTTGTTCCAAGTTTCTCTCTAAATTGCGTAGAGATTCCAAATTCTCGTCCATGCGCTCGATTTGTGAGTCAGCTACGAAAATCACGCCATCCAAGCCTTTTAAAATCAACTTGCGAGAGGCATCGTACACAACTTGCCCTGGTACGGTGTACAGGTGAAAACGTGTTTTAAAGCCACGAATATCGCCGACATTCAAAGGCAGAAAATCGAAAAACAGAGTGCGCTCAATGTCTGTGTTCAAAGCCACCAGCTTGGATCTTTGATCCTCAGCGGTTTTTTGATAGACCCATTGAATGTTTGTGGTCTTACCGCCTAAAGAAGGTCCATAGTAGACAACCTTACAGTGAATTTCTTTGGCGTTATAGTTGATAAAAGACATTATAGCTCCACTCGGTTTTGCAGGGCCCGTCCCATAGTTCTATCATCTATGAAATCAATGTCGCTGCCAATAGGAACTCCATGAGCAATGCGAGAAAGTTTGAGTCCTTTTCCCTGCAATTGCTTGGCAAGGTACAAAATAGTGGTGTCACCCTCTAAATCTGCATCCAATGCGAGAATCACTTCCTTCACTGTGGGGCTATCTCCGTCCAGGCCGGCATTGATTCTCTCGAGCAATTCCTGAATTTTAAGATCTTTGGGGCCAACTCCCTCCAAAGGAGAGATCACTCCATGTAAAACATGATAGCGACCGCGAAAGGCTCCCGAGGACTCAATACGCATGATATCGGCAGGTTCTTCCACCACACAGATGGATTCGTCAGAGCGATGCGAGTCTTCACAATAACGGCATAGATCCGTATCGGTGTAATTAAAGCAGCGAGGGCATTCGTGCACCTCGGCTTTGACGCGCAAAAGAGCTTCACTCAACCGCTCGGGATAATCCTGAGCCGAGCGCAATACAAAGTATGCTAAGCGCTGAGCCGTCTTCGGTCCGATACCGGGAAGGCGGCTGAGTTCATGAGTGAGTTTCTCCAAAGCACTGATATGTAACAAAAGAACCTCTGATTAGACTGAATTAGAACATTCCAGGAATGTTTAAGCCGCCCGTTACTTTTTCCATCTCTTTCGCGGAAGTATCACGAGCTGTTTTGATCGCTTCATTGGTCGCAGTGATGATCATGTCTTGCAGAATCTCCACATCTCCGGCTTTCAAAACCTCAGGATCAATAGTCAAAGACAGGATATTGTGGTCACCGTTAACTTTGACTTTCACAGCGCCGCCGCCAGAAGAAGCTTCATATTCCTGTTTCGCCAGATCTTCCTGCACCTTTTTCATGCGCATTTGCATCTGGTTTGCTTGTTTCATCAATTGGGCCATTCCGCCAGGCATGCCTTTCATGTTATCTCCTTGCGCTGTCGCGCTTTATTTCCACTATGGATTTGATCTGCCCTTTGAAAACATCTTGGGCAGCTTTGACCATAGGATTTTCGGCGATCTTAGTGCGAAGATCCTCTTCGGCCAAATGCTGCTTTTTTTGCTGCAAGGCCTGAGCGGATTCGCCTGTCTGATCGCGGCTCATCAATACCTCAAAAGAATACCCAGCACCCCAATACGAATCAATAAATCCTTGCAGTTTTTTTCGCACTTGGGTGTCGGCCATTTGCTCTTTCAGGAAAACCAATTTGGGTGGAACTCCCAAGCTTAAAAGCAGCCCTTCCTCTTTGGCAAAAAGGAGGTTTTCAATCTTAGCAGCAAATAAGGCGTCATCTTGGCGAACCAGCTCTACAAAGTGCATCCAGCGCTCAGCTGAAGTTTGCCCCGCCGCTAACTGAGGAGGAGGCGTTGCTGGAGCAACAGGTGTCACGAGGGCGGCAGGCTGGCTTGTAGCAGGAGAGCTACTTTTTTTTTCTACAGCAGACTTCATGGCATCTAGCCCCGAAGGCACTTCCGCCACTTTCTGAGATTCTTGCAGTCTTTGATGTCCTTTAACGGGAGGAGCTACCGGCGGAACGTAGGGCCTGGCTCCACCTGCGCTGTGAGAGGGGAGGGTGACCGAGCCATCGAGAAGACCTTTGAGGCTGACCAGCTTCGGCGCAGAGGCCATTCGCAACAAAACAACTTCCAAAACAATACGCGGATCTTGCGCTCGAGGAATGTCGTTGCCGCCCTTTAAGGCCATATCGAAGAGCATGTGAATGTCTTCTTCAGGCAGCATTTGTGCCATATCGCTCAAAGCTTGCAGTTCGGAGTCTGGCATTTCCAAAATACTTACGGCCTGAGACTCGGAAACCTTGATCAAAAGCAGATTGCGGATCATTTCCAAGAGATCTTGAGAGAACAGATGAGGCTCAGAACCAGAGGCAGAAATTTTCTCAATCACTTTTAAAACAGCTTTTGAATTGCGTTCAATCAATGCATGGAGTGTTTCAAATAGAAGAGCGCGATCTGTCAAACCCAGAATGTCGATAACATTCACGCGAGTCAGAGGACCGTTGGCAAAAGTGATCACCTGATCAAGCAGACTTTGTGAGTCGCGCATGGAGCCATCGCCTTGGCGTGCAATCACCCAAAGGGCTTCTTCTTCCGCTTGAACTCCATCATGCTCGCAAATCAACTTCAGTCTCTCTGTGATCTGACGAGTGGAAATGCGACGGAAATCAAAGCGCTGACAGCGAGACAAAATAGTCTGCGGAATCTTATGCGCTTCGGTCGTGGCCATGATGAAGATCACATGACCTGGCGGCTCTTCCAAAGTCTTCAATAGGGCATTGAAAGCACTGGTGGAAAGCATGTGCACTTCATCGATGATATAAATTTTGTACTTTCCGGAGGAGGGCATGAAGGCGACTGTGTCACGCAGCTCACGGATGGCATCGACTCCATTGTTTGAAGCCCCATCTATTTCAATCACATCGAGACTGGAGCCTGTGGCAATTTCACGACAGGAGTCACACTCATTGCAGGGAACAAACTCTTGAGCAAAAGGGCAGCGCAGGGCTTTCGCTAAAATGCGCGCTGAGGATGTTTTTCCAGTTCCTCGAGGTCCTGTGAATAACAAAGCATGAGGCAAACGCCCATTTTTAAGAGCATTGGAAAGAGTTTGGGTAATATGATTTTGCCCGACAACGTCAGTAAAAGATTGGGGACGCCATTTGCGTGCAATCACCTGATAAGACAAAAATCACCTCTAAAAACAAAGTGGCCGAGCACCCCATATCACATAGTTCCTCGAGTACCGTTGCTTCCTTCCGGACCTAGCGGGATTCGTCAAGAAAGCTATTGTATGGGACCCGGCCACGGGCAGGTGTATCTTATGGATGCCACTATGACATTACATAACTCATTGCATTGTTAACTCTCTGATGGAAAACACGCCGGCTAGTGCGGGCGGTTATCGAAAAAAAAGAAAGCTTCTTTTGTTTGATGGGGGTGCTAGGATATTTGGGATCAAGATCAAGGGAGTTTGCTATGAAGAAGATTTTAATTGGTATGATGTTGTTGCCGTCGTTGGTTCTGGCTCAGAGCGTGGGAGTTAAGGACATACCTGCTACAGAGGACACGACCATCGAAATTAAAAAAGGTGCGCGCTCAGATAAAGACTATGAGATCGTCTCCGAAAAAGGGGAAGTTGAAGGGGAGTCGGCACCGCTTTTAAAAGACGCTCGTGTAAACTGGAAGAAAGCCTGCAATGAGTGGAAAGCTGAAATTAAAGATCTCAACAAAGAGAATAAAATTCTTTCTATGACCTGCGGAAAAATGGAGTGTTCCACTGTTTCTATGGAATCCACTTGCCGCTCTCAATCTTCACACACTCTGAAAGTTCAAGTGAAGTAAGACCAAATAAAAAAGGCTGAAAGGAATTCCCTTCAGCCTTTTGAGTTTTCATTTCTCAGCCTGGATTAAGCTAAAGCTTTCTTTAAATTCTCATCCAACTTTGCCAGGAAAGGCTCGGTGTTGAGATATTTGTCAGATCCCACTTTGTCTCCATAAATGCAGACAGCCAAATCTTTGGTCATAAAGCCGGCCTCGACAGTCTCGACACACACCTTTTCCAGAGTTTGAGCGAATTTGATCAGCTCAGCATTGTTATCCAATTTTCCACGGTGCTCTAAACCACGAGTCCATGCGAAGATGGAGGCGATAGGATTTGTAGAGGTTGATTTTCCCTGTTGATGCTGACGATAGTGACGAGTCACAGTTCCGTGCGCCGCCTCAGCTTCCATGGTTTTGCCATCTGGAGTGATCAAAACAGAAGTCATCAAGCCCAATGAACCGAAACCTTGAGCCACAGTATCAGACTGCACGTCACCGTCGTAGTTCTTACAAGCCCAAACAAAGTTACCATTCCATTTTAAAGCAGAAGCCACCATATCGTCGATCAAGCGATGTTCATAAGTGATCCCCGCGGCATCGAATTTAGCCTTGAATTCCTTTTGATAGATCTCTTCAAAGATATCTTTAAAGCGGCCATCGTATTTTTTCAAAATGGTGTTTTTGGTGGAAAGATACAGCGGCCATTTTTTAGTCAAAGCCTGGTTGAAGCAGGAACGTGCAAAGCCGGCGATAGATTCGTCGGTATTGTACATCGCCAGGGCAACGCCATCGCCTTTGAAGTTGTAAACCTCATGTTGGATTTTCTCGCCGTTCTCACCTTCGAAAGTGATTGTGAGTTTGCCTTTGCCTTTGGTGACGAAGTCAGTAGCGCGGTATTGATCGCCAAAAGCATGACGGCCAATGCAGATCGGCGCAGTCCAGTTCGGAACCAAACGAGGGACATTTTTGCAGATGATAGGCTCGCGGAAAACAGTGCCATCCAGGATATTACGGATAGTTCCGTTCGGAGATTTCCACATCTGTTTTAAGTTGAACTCTGTAACACGAGCTTCATCAGGAGTGATGGTCGCGCATTTGATACCCACATTGTACTTCTTGATAGCTTCGGCAGCATCGACAGTCACTTGATCGTTGGTTGCATCCCGGTGCTCCATACCGAGGTCAAAATATTTAATATCGATGTCGAGATAGGGGGTGATGAGTTTTTCTTTGATGAATTTCCAGATGATGCGGGTCATTTCATCGCCATCGAGCTCGACGACGGGGTTGGCAACCTTGATTTTCTTCATAGTCGTTCCTTTGTCTTGTGATTGCTAAAGCTCGGGGACTATAGAATAAATAGAGTTTTCTTTCAAAGAAAAATAGATCCACTCGGGGACCTTTCCCATGACGGACCTGGTCAATCTGCGGCCTCAATCTGCCAAGAAATTTTCTCAAGCGCTTCGACTTCTTCCGCCCAGTAGGTAAAGGTGTTGAACTCAGGAAAAAGCCGAGGAAAGCTGGGGTCCTGCCAGCGTTTTGCGATCCAGCCCGCATAAGAAATGATCCGCAGACCGCGTAGAAGGGGAATCCAACTCCACTGATGATCGGGGAACTCCCGCAGTTCTTCGTAGCCCTCAATGATTTGGAATTTTTCCTCTTCCAGTAGGTCCGCATCTCCAGATAGCAGCATCCAGAAGTCTTGAATCGCGGGTCCATTGACAAAATCATCAAAGTCCACGAGGAAAAATTCTTTGCCGTTGTTTAAGAGATTGCCTTTATGGCAGTCACCGTGAATGCGCAGAAACTCCGCGGGATTCAGGATGTCTTCGATGGCAAAGAGAATATCTTCGGCTGCGACCGTATAGCGATGGCGCAGCTCGGGTGTGATCCATTCTTGCAAAAAGTCTAAAGTGGTCCAGCCGCCAGGATAGGTGTTATCCAAAGCCGGACGGTGAGGAGCTGTTTTTTTTGCGC
>JBCECD010000140.1:0-5848 GCA_039206745.1 Bdellovibrio sp.
CTTACATCCACGGCGAAGGTAAAATCGGCGTGATGATTGAAGTGGCTGCCTCTACTCCTGCGGCTGCGAGCAATCCTGAACTAAAAACTTTCGCGCAAGATGTGTCTTTGCATATTGCTGCCATGAATCCAATGGCGATCTCTTCTGATCAAATTTCAGCTGATGTCATCAGCAAAGAAAAAGAGATTTTGACTGCTAAAAACTTGGAGTCCGGTAAAAAACCTGAGATGGTAGAAAAGATCGTTGAAGGTCAAATTCGCAAGTTCTTGGCTGAGAACTGCCTGGTTGATCAAGCTTTCGTTAAAAATCCAGACATGAAAATCAGTGATTTGGCGAAAGAAGTTGGCAAAAAAATCGGTGCTGACGTTTCTATCAAACGCTTTGCGCGCTTCGAATTGGGTGCTGGCATTGAGAAGAAATCCAACGACTTCGCAGCAGAAGTTGCTGCGCAAATGAAAGGACACTAGTTTGAAAGAGCCTGCCTATAAGCGTATATTATTGAAACTCAGTGGCGAGGCTCTTGCTGGCAAGCAAGGGACTGGCATCAATACCGCCGTCATCAAGCAAATTGCGCAAGATGTGGCAGAGGCTTATAAAGCAGGCGTTCAGATTGGACTGGTGATTGGAGGAGGCAATATCTATCGTGGTGTTGCCGCTTCTGCTGAAGGAATGGATCGTGCGAGTGCAGACTATATGGGTATGCTCGCAACATGTATCAATGCCTTGGCTCTTCAAGATGCTTTGGAAAAGGCTGGCGTTCCCACTCGGGTTCAGACTGCCATTGAAATGGCAGAAATTGCAGAGCCCTATATTCGCCGCAGAGCCATCCGTCATTTGGAAAAAGGACGCTTGGTGATCTTCGGTGCTGGTACAGGAAATCCCTTCTTCACAACAGATACAGCCGCCTCTCTGCGCGCTATGGAAATCAACGCTCAGGTCATTATGAAAGCCACGAAAGTGGATGGCATTTATGACAAAGATCCGGCTAAATATTCAGACGCTAAGAAGTTTGAAAAGATCAGCTACATTGATGTACTGAATCGCGGCCTGCAAGTGATGGACTCCACAGCCATCAGTATGTGTATGGACAACAAGCTTCCTATTATTACATTTGATCTCACTCAGCCCGGCAATATTTTAAAAGCTGTTCTGGGTGAAAATATCGGCACCTTAGTTCAGTAAGGTGAGAATCAGGGAGAGAGTATGGCAATCGCGGACGTAAAGAAAAATGCTCAAGCAAAAATGGATAAAACTGTCGTTGCGTTGGGTGAAGAGCTTAAGAAAATTCGCACGGGCCGAGCGCAAGTCTCTATGTTGGACAATATCCGTGTCAATTACTACGGAACTCCTTCCCCATTGTCGCAAGTGGCCTCTATTTCCACTCCTGATGCCAAATCTTTTTTGATTGCTCCTTGGGAAGTTTCGATTCTTAAAGACATCGAACAAGCCATCATCAAATCTGAATTAGGTATGGCACCCATGAACGATGGCAAAGTGATTCGCCTTAAAGTTCCTGATCTCACTGAAGAGCGCCGTAAAGACCTGGCAAAACAAGTTAAAAAAATCGCAGAGGAAGCTCGCGTGGCCGTTCGCATGGCGCGCCGAGATGCCAATGACGAAGTCAAAAAACTGCAAAAGGACAAAGCCGTCAGCGAAGATGAGGCAAAAAAAGCTGAAGCAGACGTGCAAAAGGTAACCGATGACTATATTAAAAAAGTCGATCAAGTTGCTGAAGAAAAAGAAAAATCTATTTTAACGATTTAATCGCGGACTGCTGATGATTCTTCCCAAGCATCTTGCAATTATTATGGACGGCAATGGTCGATTGGCTCAGCTCAAGCACCGTCCTCGTACTTTTGGTCATATCAAAGGGACTCGCGTTGCCAAGAAGATCATCACCGCTTGCTCTCGACGTGGGATTAAAAATCTCACTCTCTATGCTTTCAGTACTGAGAACTGGTTTCGTCCTCAGATGGAAGTTTCCCTTTTAATGAAAATATTGAGACGTTACCTGCGACGCGAAACAGACAATCTGGTGAAAGAGAATATCCGTTTTTCCGTTATCGGTGACATCTCACGCATTCCTTTGGATGTGACGGAAGCTATTGCTCAATCTATGAAAGCCACAGCTCACTGTACTGGATTGAATCTGGTCTTTGCTCTTAGCTATGGCTCTCGCCAGGAGATGACCGCTGCGGTAAAAGATATTGCTCGCAGAGTGGCCGCTGGAGAGTTGTCTCCCGAAGAGATTGATGAATCTACTTTCAATGCCGCTCTCAGCACCTATCCGACTCCCGATCCTGACTTGATTGTTCGGACCAGTGGTGAACAGCGTCTTTCCAATTTCCTATTGTGGCAGGCTGCATATTCAGAATTTTATTTTACAGATATTTTGTGGCCCAACTTTACAGAGTCTCATTTGGATGAAGCCCTCAATGCTTTTTCCATAAGACAACGCCGTTTCGGCAAGGTCTCATCCAATGACAGCATGGAAAAGCTTTCTAACTAGGGCGCTCTCGGCGATTGCAGCCCTTATTATTATTTTCGTTCTCTTTTCAGTTTGGTCTACACAAGGACTGAAGTTTTTAATTCTACTGGCCGTGCTGGTGGGAACCCAAGAGCTGGTGAAGATTCTTTTTCCTCCTGAAACCTCTCTGTTTATCAAAATTCTATTTTATATTTTAAGCATTCTTATCTTTGCGGGCTCTTCGGCCTCTTTAATGGCGGGATCCCTGATTTACTCGCTGGCCTTGGTGATTATGATCACTGCCGTTTTGCTTTCGGCACACAAGTCAGGTCAGTTGGTGCAGATGACTCAATTGCATCTTCGTGCTTCTATGGGTTTTTTCTATATGGGCCTTTTGCCTTCCTTTTCTTATAAAATTTTAGATCACGGTCTATCGTGGTTTGCATTTTTATTGATCGTGGTTTTTGCTGGCGACACTTTGGCCTATGTAGCTGGTGTTTTATTCGGACGACATAAGATCATGCCGTCAGTTTCTCCAAAGAAAACCTGGCAAGGATCCGTCGGAGGCTTGTTTGGCGCCCTCCTGGCGGGTTTCCTGTGTTGGTATTATCTTTTTCCGGAGGCTTCTGCTTTTTACCTGATGACTTTGGCAGCTTTAGCAGGATTCGCGGGTCAATTTGGAGACTTCTTTGAATCTCTTTTAAAACGCGTTGCAGATGTGAAGGATTCTGGGAAAATCATGCCAGGACACGGTGGGATTTTAGATCGTATCGACGGTGTTTTGTTTGCAAGTCCTGTGATTCTCTCGGGAATTTTAATTCTGTCTCATCTTTTGTCATAAGAGAAAAGTCGAGCCCCAGCATAAAAAGGTTTTAATTTTCTGGCCCTCTGCCCTTGCTCCCCCTTAGAATAGAGGGATGGATATTTTTTCATTTCTTCAGCAAGGTCTTTCGGCGATCGTCCCTTTTGTTATTTTACTTGGAATCCTGATCTTCGTACATGAGCTCGGGCACTTCCTTGTCGCTCGCTGGTGCGGAGTGCGGGTTGAAGTATTCAGCCTGGGCTTCGGCAAAAAAATTCTGAAATATAAAAAAGGTGATACCACTTATGCCATTTCACTTATTCCTTTAGGGGGATATGTGAAGATGTTCGGCGAACAACCAGGTGAAACTATCGCCGACGAAGATAAAAAAGTTTCTTTCACACACAAAAATGTGTGGCAAAGAATTGCTGTGGTCTTGGCTGGACCTTTGATGAACTTCTTTTTTGCAATACTGGTGTTCTTTGTCGTCGCTTTGATTGGTGAGGATGCCAAAACTCCTGTTATTGGCGATGTTCCGGCAAAATCCGCCGCTTACACAGCGGGCTTCCGCTCTGGCGATAAAATTCTTTCCATTAACAACACTCCGATTGTGACCTGGGAAGATATTCAGCGCACATTGAGCCTCAAAGAAAGCCATGATTTGCACTTGGATGTCGTGGTTCAACGCGAAGGCAGTTCAGAGGATGTTCAGCTAAGCATGATTGCCAAACCTGAAGCCAATCCTAATATTCTGAGCAGCTATGAGTTCATGGCTAATGTGGAAGGCTTGACTCCTTACTCTGTTGGAACAACTATTGCGGTTCTGGAAAACTCTCCTCTTCGCGCTTTAGGCCTGCAAACAGGCGATACATTGACAGCCCTCAACGGACAGAAGGTCGCTTACTGGCGTCAGTTAGAGCCGACCCTGGCAAGTTTGAATCCTCGCGAAAGCCTGACTATTGATGTTGTGCGCGTTCAGGACAAAAAAGAGGAGACTCTGACACTCACCCTGGCTCCTTTAGATGCAATCAAGACTTTCTCAATGCAGTCTTTGGGACTTGAAAGTTCCGAGCTCTACTTAAGTCAGGTGATGAAAGACTCTCCTGCTCAAGCGGCTGGTCTGAAAAATCTGGATCGTTTGGTTGCAATCAATAACGTACGCCTGCAAAAGTGGGGCGATGTCATTGAGAACATCAAATCTTCTGATGGACAAAAACCTGTTCATATCTCTGTTTTGCGCGAAGGTCAGAATATCGATTTGCAGATCACTCCTAAAATGACAACGCAGATGACTGCGGGCGGTGTTGAAGAGAAACGCTACACGATCGGGATCGCTCCTATTGCCAATATCGCTGCCCCTGAGTTGATGGTCTTAAAAACAACAGGCCTGGGCAGCGCTTTAGTGCGTGGGGCGCAAAAGACCTGGGATGTGACGGTGATGACTTGGATGAGCTTCGTGCGCCTATTCCAGGCTAAGATCTCTCCGAAAAATATCGGTGGCGTGATTTCCATCGGCCAGGCCGCCAGTGAAACTTTTAAGATTGGTTTGAGTCAGTTTTTACAGATGATGGCAATCATCTCCATCAATCTGTTTATATTGAACCTGCTTCCGATTCCGGTTTTGGATGGAGGACATCTGGTTTTCTATTTCATCGAAGCTGTTAAGGGAGCCCCCTTAAGCATAAAGAAAATGGAGATGGCGCAACAGGTAGGTCTAGCTCTCTTGATGAGTTTGATGATCTTTGCCCTGTTCAATGATTTCACTCGCCTGCTCGGCCTATGAAAATCCTGGCCTTGGAAACCAGCACCCTTCTGGGAGGGGTCGCTGTTGTCGTCGACGGAAAAGTGGTAGCGGAGGAAACTTCGCTACGACAAAAGTCCCATACTGAATTCATCAGTCCCTTTATTGATCACTGTTTACAGAAAGCACAGTTAAAACTTGAAGATATCGATGCTTTTGCCGTGGGCCAAGGTCCTGGCAGCTTTACTGGCATTCGTGTGGCCGCGAATGCCGGAAAGACTTTTTCCTACAGTTTTAATAAACCTTTGGTGACTGTCGACTCTTTGATGTTACTGGCTCAAGCCGCTCACGGCGTTGGCAAGCCTGTTTTAAGTATCATCAATGCTTATAAAAATATGGTCTATCTCGGACTCTTCGATGTCTCAGGGGAAGAACCTGTCTATCTCAAAGGACCTGCAGCGATTCCCGTTCGGGAACTCAAAGATGTCTTGCTCCCACTTCTCCCGCATGAATGCGTGGTCGTAGGTGATGGGTGGGATGCTTTCAATGCCTACTTTCCCTCTGAGCTCCAAGATAAAATGAGTCGCGATTCCACACTCTCTGATCACCCTCTCGCTTCCACACTGGGAGTGATGGCGGAAAAGAGGGCTTTGCGCGGTCAAACCTTAGACTGGAAATCATTTTTACCTCTTTATATTCGTGCTTCTGAAGCCGAAGAGACAAAAAAAGGAATTTTAATCTCTCCGCTCAAATAATAGAGGACGTACTCATGGAACGAGACATCGAACAAGGCCATCTTTCAACTTTTGATTTTAAAACATCCGCTGCGGAAAAAAAT
>JBCECD010000141.1:0-5796 GCA_039206745.1 Bdellovibrio sp.
CATTCAAGGACTGCAATTCAGCATGATCTTGAGCGGTGGCGCGCACCACGCCTAAATAGCTGTTGAGCTCATCGACGGTGCCATAGGCTTCCACGCGCGGATTGAATTTTTCCACGCAGGAGCCATCCACAAGGCGGGTGGTGCCTTTATCGCCAGTGCGCGTATATATTTTTGCTTTGGGAGTTGTCACAGTCGATAGTCCTTATATAGACTAAGTCTGGACTTTTCCAAGAGAGAGGTCAAGGTTGAAGAGGAAGATGATGGCGCAAGAATCTTTTGTCCCACTGATAGTCACCATTCCCCATTCCGGGGAAAAAGTGCCGGCGCAAACTCCCTGGTTAAACCAGTTGCCAGAGGAGGTTCTCATGTGCGATGTGGATCGCTATGTCGACTTTCTCTATGACCCCGCTTTACAGCAATTGCATATCCCCTCGTTAAAAACAGAGTGGCATCGTTATGCGGCTGATCTCAATCGTGTGCCAGAAGATGTGGATGCCTCGTCGGTGCAGGGACATGGCAATCCCGCAGGAATGCACAGTCGAGGTTTCCATTGGGTATTCACCACGCATAGAACGCCTTTGATGACGGCGCCTATGTCTGCGGCAACACATGCGGAACTTGTTAAGTTGATTTATGAACCTTTTCACGAAGGCATTCGTTCTCTGTATCGAGCGATGCATGAGCGGGGTTTTAAACACACTTATCATATCGACGCTCATAGTATGCCGTCCTTAGGAACCAGTGAGCACCGCGATCCCGGACAGTTGCGCGCTGACATTGTGATCAGCGACAGCAAGGGACGCAGTTGTGATCCTGGCTTTAAAGACCTGGTGATTGCGGCCTATGTCACGGCGGGATTTAAAGTGGGGTACAACTGGCCTTATTATGGCGGGCGAGTGACGGAGCAATATGGAGTGCCTTCGCGGGGTCAGCATGTTTTACAGGTGGAGATGAATCGCTCTCTTTATATGGATGAGAAGAGTAAAAAGCTCAAGCCGGAGCTGGCTCGCGAAATTCAGGAGAAAATCCTTTTCGCACTCACATACATTCGGGATCGAGTTCCTGAGCTGTAAGACCTCCAAGATTATTTTTGTGCGATTTCTTTCGTGAAGTCAGAAAAAAACTTTCTCTCGCTGCGAGGAAAGACAAAAAGAGCTGCAACAATTTGTGACGATGCGGTCCGCCACGCGATGAGAAAACTTCTTTTTTCTCTGCCATGACGGTGGAAAGAAATAATGTCTAGCGTCGAGAGCAGAAAATGAATGTCACGTTTCCCGTCTTAAATTATTGATAGCAGTGCAGAAATAACAGATCGGGGAATCAGCATTGAACGCACCGAAAACTCAGGTGACTAAAAAGTCGCTGTGGAGAAATCTCAATAAGCCGTTGGCCTCTGTAAAGTTGGCCGTTTTTATTATTATCTCCCTGGCGGTGATCACCGCTGTGGGAACTTTTGTCGAAGCTCGATACGATGCTTATGCGGCGAAAAAGCGGGTCTACGACACCTGGTATATGTATGTGGTGATGGGCCTGTTAGTGATCAATCTGACCGCGGTGATGGCGGATCGCTGGCCGTGGAAAAAGCGTCATGCGGCTTTTGTTTCGGCTCATATTGGAATTATCGTTCTCTTGGTCGGCGCCTATCTCACGATGCAATTTGGTTTGGATGGCTCCATGCGCATAGGTATTGGTGAGAACAACAACCTGGTGCAAACCGCAGAGACAGATTTGGTGGTTTACAGTTCGTTTGATGGCGATCGCTATTCTAAAACTCTCGAACAGGAAGTGGATTTCTTCTCGCATCCGCCAACTTTGGCAAAGCCTTTTGAGATTCCATCTTATGAGGGGAAGATTCAAATCGTAGATTATCAAAAATACGTCATCCCCTCGCGCCGGGTTGTGGCCGGCGAGGTGGGAAAGTCGGGAGCGGGTCTGCGCTTTCAATTGCAGAATGCAAACGTCAATGTCATCGAGTGGCTGGTGCAGCGAAAGGTGGGCGCTCTCGCGACTCATAATTTTGGTCCCGCAAAAATCCATCTCGGTGTGGCTCCTCCCAAAAGCCAAGGAGAGAATGAGATTTATCTGACTCCAGATAAAGAGGGTCTGCGCTATGTGGTCTTTCAAAAGGATCAGGAAAAACCTTTGAAAAAAGGTGTGGTTCAAGAGGGAGACTCTTTTGATCCGGGCTTCAAAATGAGTTTGCAGTTCCGGGTTTTGCGTTATCTGCCTTCGGCGATTGAGGACTGGGATCTGCAAAATGTTTCGGCACCGACACCGATGACCACGTCAGCGGTGAAAGTCCTGTTTAATGACAAGGAACAGTGGGTCCTTTTGAACGATATGGTCAAACTCTTTACTAATAATGGGGTTTATCTTTTAACTTATGGAAACAGACGGGTGGATCTGGGGTTCCCTGTGAAGCTGAAAAACTTTGCGGTCACACACTATCAGGGGACCATGCGAGCCATGGCCTATGAGAGTGTGGTGGAGGTCCCTGATCTCGGTGAGCACGTGATCTCGATGAACGAACCTATGAAGTACAAAGGGCTGACCTTTTATCAGGCGAGCTTTCAAGAGGAAAATGGGCAGCCGGTGGCTTCTATTCTGTCGGTCAATCAAGACCCGGGTCGTTTTTTGAAATACTTGGGATCTTTGATTCTGAGTTTGGGTATTGTCTTATTGATGTGGTTTAAGCATTTGGATTTTAAGATTGCGCGCAAGGCGCAGAAAGAAAAGAGTGTGTGATGAGAACATTCATTCTGGCCGTGGTTTCTTTTTTAGTATGTTGGACGGTGAATCTGCCGGCCTTGGCGGCGACAGGGGAGGCCTTAAAGGGATTGCCGGTGCAAGATGGAGGGCGGGTCAAACCCTATGACAGCTTCGCACGCGAAATGCTGGAAATCGTCTATGGAAAATCCAAATACGAAGGACAGGAAGCCACTGAGATTGTTATGACCTGGATGCTGTCCCCTCAGGCGTGGCAGGATAAAAAAATCTTCGAAGTGCGCAATCATCAACTGTTGGAGGCGTTGAAGCTGCCTAAGGATCAGCGTTATTTTGCCGGCGAAGAGCTGTTTGCCAATGACCGCTTCCTGTTGTTGCGACAGGAGTTGCAGGCGAAGAGAGAGACCAAAGAAAAACTCAATCCTTATTTTCAGGCTTTGCAGCGCTTGGAGAATCAATACTTTGTTTTTCAAGAAGTGGCCGCAGGTCGTATGTTGAAAGTCATGCCTCCAGCGGAGGGGACTGTCTGGATTGCGGTGGCTGATTTGGCTCCTGAGCAGCAGGAAAAATTTGTGACTATGACTCGAGCTTTTATTGACTCGATCGGAGCCAAGGCGCGAGGGGAAAACACCGAGGCGACTGGGGCGGAGTTGGATAAGGCGGTCAAGGCCTTTGAGGAGTACGCTCACTCTGTGAATCCGGCGATGTATGATCAAGGTGGTAAGATTCGGGCGGAAGTTCACTATAATAGTTTTCATCCCTTCCGCTGGGCTTATATCTTTTATTTTATCGCCTTTTTGATTTTGTTGTTGGTTTGGACTTTGGACAAAGAGTCGATGATGAAGTTTGCTTGGCTCTTTTTGGCGATTGGTTTTGTTTTAAATACTTACGGTTTTGGTGTGCGCATGTACATCATGGGACGGGCGCCGGTTTCGAATATGTATGAAACTGTTGTTTGGGTGGCTTGGGGAACGGTTCTGTTCGCAGCCATTTTGGAGCTTATCTATAAGTATCGCGTGATCTTGGCGGCGGGAACTTTGGTGGCGGCCTTTGGTTTGGTGATCGCGGACTTTGCGCCAGCGGTTTTGGATCCCAGCTTGCAGCCTCTCGAGGCTGTTCTGCGCAGCAACTATTGGCTCACGATCCATGTGATGACTATCACTATCAGTTATGCAGCGTTCTTTCTGGCCTTCGGCTTGGGCGATATTGGTTTGATCTACTACCTGCGAGGTGAGAATAAATATCAGGCGCAGATCAAGGCGGTGGTCACGGGGATTTATCGCTCCATGCAAATCGGTGTGGCGTTCTTGGCTCCCGGAATTATTCTGGGCGGAATCTGGGCGGATTACTCCTGGGGTCGTTTTTGGGGATGGGACCCTAAGGAGACCTGGGCGTTGATCGCTTTGCTGGGATATCTTGCTGTTCTACATGCTCGATACGCGGGTATGATTCGCAACTTTGGGATGATAGTGACAGCGATTCTCACCTTCTCTTTAGTGATCATGGCTTGGTATGGAGTGAACTTCGTTCTTGGTGCGGGGCTTCATTCCTATGGTTTCGGCGCGGGAGGCGTGGAGTATGTGTCGGCGTTTGTGGCAGCTCACATTCTTTTCGTGATCTATGTGGCGATGATCCGAGCGGGTCAGAAGAAGAACGTGAGTGCGGGGTGATCCGGGTTCTTTTTTTGTCAGCACTAAAAAAGAGGGAGTGCTTAGGAAATGAGCGAAAACAAAAAGAACTCCTTCTTTTTCAATAGGCTTGCAAAATGAATATGGACAACGGCGCTTTTCCACCATTAAATAAGAGCAAAATAAAATTAGGACAGCATTCGTTTGTCTCGGAACCACGATTGTGAGTTAGCGAAGGATGATTATGCATCGGGTATTCAATAGATCAGCAGCGAGCGCCATAGCACTTTTGGGTGCGCTCATGGTTTCAACGATTCTTACGGGTTGTAAATTTCAACCTGGGTTTGGATATAATAAAGGATATGCGCCGGAACAGCCTATTCCTTTTGAACACTCCCTGCACGTAGGAACTCACAAGATTCAGTGTCAGTATTGTCACAATCAGGTGGAGAGAACAAAACATGCCAATATCCCGGCATTGTCCACTTGTATGAATTGCCACTTGCAAGTGGCAACTGATAAGCCTGCTATTCAAAAATTGCGTGAAGTGTATGACAGCGGCGGATCTATTGAGTGGGTTCGTGTTCACATGCTTCCTGATTTCGTTCACTTCAACCACAACGCGCACATTGCAAAGGGTGTGAACTGTCAAACATGCCATGGGCCGATTGAGACCATGAAAACTGTGGAGCAGTTCTCTGACCTTTCTATGGGTTGGTGTGTGAACTGCCATAGACAGCCTGAAAATAAAGCGCCTCTTAACTGTTCAACTTGTCACTACTAAGAGTTTCGGAAGGTACCATGTCTGAAATGCATCATGATCATGAATTAGAAATGAAAAAGGCGCTTCGTCCAAAAGTGGAGCGCGACAATAAATACTGGCTCAGCCTTGAACAATGGAAGAATGATCCTGAGTTCATGAAAGTGGCGGAGACAGAGTTTCAATCTTCGCCTTTGCGTGAGCAAGATGGTGAGGATGGATGGGCTCGTCGGGAGTTCTTGAAACTGATGGGGGCGTCTTTGGCGATGGCCAGTGCGGGTTGTATCCGCCGTCCAGTGCAAAAGATCGTGCCTTATAATAAGCAGCCTGAGGAAGTGACTCTGGGTATGGCCAACTACTACTCTTCAGCTTACTTTGATGGCTCTGAAGGGCTGGGCGTGTTGGTGAAGACTCGTGAGGGTCGTCCTATTAAAATTGAAGCCAACCCTGGCCATCCTTTCAGTTTGAGTGGTTTGAGTATCCGCTCTCAAGCGGCGCTGTTGAACTTGTATGATCCAGAGAGACTGCAAGGTCCTAAGCGCAATCTTTTCAATGAGAAAAAATCCAACAGCCAGGTCGTCGATGTAAAATGGGAAGACTTGGATAAAAAAGTTGTTGAGCAACTGAAGAAAGGTGACGTTGTCGTTTTGACAGGAGCTTTGGCTTCTCCGGCAACTCGCGCTG
>JBCECD010000142.1:0-5790 GCA_039206745.1 Bdellovibrio sp.
GCCAGTGAGCCTTCCCCGAAAAGGCGGCGGAACAGATTGGGGATACGGAAAGCCGCGGTCCACGCGTCAGTGACCGCCCGGTCGAATAAGGCCCCCAAGGCCATATCCCGGAAAAGCCCTAGGATGCGGCTCGTTAACGTCCCTGAAGCCATCTTAAAGGCATTTTTAAGGACATTTTTGCGATCTTCTTTTAATCCGCTTGCTTGGTGAGACACCCTATGTTAATCCCTTTTATTCAAATTAGTTCATAATTTAGCTTCAAGATTTTATATTGAAAAATTGAAGATTACTGTGGAGGTTATCCCTTGGCAAATCATAAGTCGGCAGCAAAAAGAGCTCGTCAATCTATCCGTAAAACCGCTGTTAACAATGCTCGTAAAAGCACCGTTAAAACAGTTGAAAAGAGTCTGGTAAAAGCAATCCAAGCTAAAGACATCAAAGCTCTTCCTGAATTGTTGAAAAAATTCACTTCTCAAGTGATGAAAGCTGCTAAATCAGGTGTTTTGAAAAAAGAAACGGCTTCTCGTAAAATCAGCCGTCTTTCTGCACGCGCTTCTGCTACAAAGTAATTTCTCTAGGCGGCGACAGCATCTGTTCGCGCTGAGACAAAAGAGCGGATTTGACGTTTGATGGAAAACTCAATGTCATTGAAGCTCAAACCGTGGGTGACTAAATGATCACCCATTTTTTTTTGCGTAGAGCGAATCACTCCACGCAGAGAGACAAAGTCGCCTTTCGGAACTTGAAAGCTCACCACCACCTCGTGTCCTTCGGTCAGAACATAATCTGTGATAATGGCCATTCCACCTTCTCCGATCTCGCCGGATTCACAGACGAAATAGACCCCATCACAGATCACACCGACCTTGCGCTTCATCGCACGGCGCGGATACTGACGGCGGAAATAACCTTTGTCTTCAAATGATGAACTCATGCCTTTCTTATCGGCAGCCCGGGCTGACTTCTGAAGAGACGGCAGCTGGACCTTCGTCCTTCGTCCTTCGTCCAGAACGAGGACACACGCTTCTCGGACCGAAAGCAACACATATACCGCCCAAGGTCCGGTCCGGAATACTTCTATCCGGTCCAAACCTCGTCTGCCTAGTAACGAACTTGAGACACCACATCCGGACATAGCTCTGTCACATCTCAGGGCTCCATCAAGGATGCCAGTATAAGCCTGGCCTTGCCCTATCTTGCCCGGAGCATGGTCTGATAATTGAGAACGTGGCCATCCCTTCGCACTTCCTCAAGCAAACTCAGATCCAAATCACAATAGACCCAGCTCGGTGCATTCAACTCGCCTTCAGCTAAAAGTCCATCCGCAGGAAAACCATGATCACAGGTGCTGTAGAACGCGGCTCTGCCCGTATTCAGATCTACGGCGGAGGACCAGCGAGCTTCACCCACGGTTTGTGCAATCACCACATAAAACTGATTCTCCATAGCGCGGGCGCGAGCTCCGACATGCACGCGATTTAATCCCCAAAGACTTTCCGTGCAGGAGGGCGCCAATAAAATCTGCACCCCTTGACGAGCCAAACGATGCGCGGAAAAAGGGAACTCCACATCGAAACAAATATTCACACCTATCTTGACACCAAAAGCTTCAAAGACTTTTTCCTGAGTCTCCCCGGCTCCCACTCCCCATTGTTCATTTTCAAAACGGGTCATGTAAACCTTGTCTTGATAATCCATACGACCATCGGGAAAACAGAAGAAAGCCCTGTTCACTGGTTTGGTGAATCCCTCGGCATAAAGGGGAAAACTCGGAGCCAGAATCGCCACGCCTTGAGCTTGGGCTTGCTGCTGGAAAAACTGAAGAAACTCTTTTTGGAAGACACCCATTCCCTGGATCTGCACTGGCAAACTGTTTTGCTGATCGAGGGGAAGAAGACTCACAAGCTCCATCGAGCCGTATTCTGGAAAAACCAGAAGCTGGGCCTTTGCCTGTACAGCTTGGTCAATCCAATGCTCCGTATGCTGAACCCACTCAGTCCACGTGCTCATTTTTGTCAGAGGATACTGCGCTGCCGCCACTCTTAATATCAATCACCACTCCTTCAACCAATAAGTCATTTTTTTGGCTGTCTCTTTCTGATCACCTACATCTCGCCAAGTGAATTCCGCCTGCAATTCCGCACGGGAAGCATAACCTCTCTTAGTCCAAAAACTTTCCAAAGAACGATAGCTGGAAGGCCGCTGAGGATGCCGCTCCGAACGTTGAACGGCGCAAAAACATGTGATGTCGTAATCTCCATAGGAGCGCGCGACCTCTTCTCGCCGATCAAAAAAAGCATGTCCCAACCCCTGCCCGCGATAGGACGGCAGAAGAACACTTTCGCCAAAATAAAAAATTCTTTTTAGATCGTAGCCCGCATGGAGAAAGGGCTCTTGCACATAGTCGTTTTCATCACTCAATGGCAAAGCACTCGCCGCTCCCACAATACGCTGCTGATCATAAGCCGCAATCATCGCACAACGGGAGCTGCGCAAATAAACTTCGAGATATTTTTGCTCGTAGTCCATGGAACCTTCATACAAGTATGGAAAATCACGAAAGACCTCGATGCGCAGTCGAGCCAGGGCCGGCAACTCACGCTGGAGATCCTCTCCCGTAAGACGGCGAATTTCCACGATCGAATCTGCGACCATTTATTTCACCATCTCAATCCATTGTGGCAAATTATAATAGGTGCTCACTCGAGTGATTTTTCCACTTGTTTTATCCAGCTCGAAAAAAGCACCGGCAGGGATGACATACTTCTGTCCTCGCGCAGGCGGAAGGCCTTCGTCAGTTTTTAAGTAAGTGCCATTGACAGTAAACTCCGCTGCCGCCCTTTGACCTGAAGAATCCACCATGATCACCATATCAGTGAGATGTTCTAAATAAGCGGAATCCATTTTATCGAGAAATTTGTTAAAGGCTTCAACACCCTCTTGGCGTTCACCTTGATTGATATCGTGAGCGATACGCGGGCTGAGCAGAGCGAGAATCTTTTGACGATCGCGTTGGTTGAAAGCCTGATAATACTGCTGGATGATTTCGTTTGTTTGCACAATTCCTCCTCAAAAAAACTGATCTTACTCGTCTCAACAGCCGGCGGCAACCAATGGCCGTCCGAAGGGGACCGAAAATCATCTCCATAGAACCGGACTTTCCTGGTCTGAGAAAAAAGAGGAATCATCATTTCCTCCCGCGCACTTAACGCACTGTAGGCGTAAAAAATCACCAGGCACCTTTTAGCCCTTTTGGCTAAAAGTTTGACGGAATGAGGGGGTTTTTTGTTTGGGGCCGGACTATGGTAGAGTGTGAAGGTATGGTCAAAGAGCTATGGAATGCGTTTCCACGACTGTTAGAAGAGAAGATCAATGCTTTATTGGATGAAGCTGAGCCGAATCCGATGAAGGCCTTTCAGTTGTATAAGACTTGTCAGAATGAAGGGTTGTGGTCGCAACCCTATGAAAGTTTCAGTGAGGTGCTCGAAAAGTTTTTTTCGCTGTCTAAAATAGAGCGGCGGAAAAGTGATTTGGATGCTTTGCTCGAAAGACCCTTGAGCGCCGATCTCTTTGAGAGCTTTCAGCTGACCTTTCGCAATGCCGTGGTCAATAATAAATCCCTGCTCGATATCGCCAGCTGGGCTCATCACTTGCTGCGCCTCAATCGCAAAACCGACAGCTCCATTATTTCTCCGGAGGTTCTCACCAAAACCCTGCGCACCATCACCAACCCTCCCCTCTGGGAAAAAGCCCAGAATATTGAGTTTGAAGATTTCTGCCAGGCCTGGAAAAAAACAGTCTTTACCCTGTTTGGGAAAAAATACGATGCGGAACTACAGGATATCCTCAACGAACTGCGCTGGTTGCACCAGAATATCCAGGAAGAGATCCAAGCCAGCACTCGCACACCCTTTGTGCCGACTATTTATCTCACTCAGACTGAAATTGACTGGACCCTCGCCGTTGAACAGGCCGTGAGCGAAGACCTGGCTCTGCCCAAATATCCCCTGTCTCGGGGACCGCAGAAACAACGTTTGATAGATCTCGAACGCACTGTGAAACTCTACAAGATTGTGCAAACAACCCGACTCCCCGAGCTGCTCGAACAGAAGAACAACATCCGTGCGACCATCCTCGATCGCTGTGCTAAATTGCTTAAAGAGCGGGCTCGATAGGTTTTTCCGCGCCCTCAGAGCTTGTACCAGGCCCAATGGAGGCGGCAAGATTGAAGATCTGCTCCACCTTGCCTCCGAGCTCCGCTGCCTTTTCAACAATGATCTGGCTGCTCGCACGCATCTCTTGCATATTCTTATGAATGCCCGCAGTCGAAGTCTGCAATAAACTGATAAATTTCTTCATTTCATCTAAGTAGTGAATGAAGGTTTGCTTCACTTCATTTTCTCGAGCCGACTCCACCGCGCCAATTTGCCTGATCACTTCCAAACCCGTGGTGAATTTTCTCACATCCAAGACCTGCACCGCTGCCGATCCCAGTTGCAAATCCAACGCCCCCACCTCTTCACCCAAAGCTTGAGAGTAATCCCGGAACAGACGAGAGAAATGCTCTTTATTCGCCACCATGTCTTCAAACGCATTTTGTGATGTCGCCATTTTTTGTATCGACTCGCGAATGAAAAAATCCACCATCAACATCTGCGTGTCCAAAGCCACAATCCGCACCGCGCACTTTTGCACTCCCTGGGTCATGTTCTCAATAAACCCATGCAGCCCCCGCAAATGCTCCTGAATCTGCGTTGAAAGCAGGGAGAACTCCTTCGCCACCACCCCCAGGCTCGCCGTACCCTCACCGAATTTGGCGGCAGCAATCGTCATATTCAGCGCAATATACTTAAGATGACGAAACCCCTCTTCGAGACTCTCCATCGTTTTGATAAAAGCCTGATTGTTGTCCTGAAATGAGACAACTCTTTGGAAACAATCCTTCAACTGAGTCGTCGCTTCATGACTGATGTCAGAGATCTGACCCACCACACCCGTCGCCGGCTTGCTCGGACTCTGCGCGATTTTCTCACGAATGATACTCAACTCCGAAAACGAAGCCTGCACCATGAAATGCCCGTAGTCGCGAAACCCCGCCTTGCCGACTTGGTCTAAAAGAAAAGGAATAGACCCTTCCATACCCTGTTGCGCTTCCACATCCAAGGTCGCCACATAGAGCTGCTGAGCGGCCTCAAAGAGAGCCGAAGAAGGTTTCACGCGAATCGAAATATAACCACCCTCAATGGGAAACACGAAAGCCAACACCCAATAGAAGTTCCCATTGGCCGCCAAATTTTTCACATAGGCCGCAATCGGATCGCCCGCCTGAATCGTATTCCACAGCAACTTGAATACCGCTCGGGGCATATCAGGATGACGAATAATACTATGAGGCGCTCCCTTTAAAACCTCTTTCGCATATCCACTGACTCGCACGAAAACATCATTTCCAAAAAGGATCACGCCTCGTTCATCAGTTGTACTGAAAAAGAACTCGTCAAAGGCAAATGGATTTTCTTTAACAGTTGGTAGTGGCCTCTTCATACGTTCAAACCTCGCCATTTTGTACAATAGTATCAGGATAGAACGGGAGGGTGGATGAATCTACCGAAATCTCGACAGTGCCCCAATCAAAGACAGTCGAGATCCCAAGAACGCTCTCTGAAGAGAGCAAAAAATTTGTTCTTTCACTTTTCTTGGATTTTGTATCAACAATTAAAGAGAATCAGGAACCTAAGGTCCGCTTATCATTTTCGCACTGTCAATCAAAGCTTTTATTGGGAAAGAGAT
>JBCECD010000143.1:0-5754 GCA_039206745.1 Bdellovibrio sp.
CATCAACGACAGACGTCCCACCGTTGTCAAAATAAAAAGTCCCAACAGACAAGGTAATAAATAAAATCCAAGAGTGGGGAAAAAACCCCACTGCCTCATGGCCAAAAAGAAGATGACAACTTCTAATACGACCAAAGGGAAAGGTATAAACAGCATAAAATTCCTCTACAAATCCAGCGTTGCCATCACAGGGCAATGATCCGAGCCTTCAACTTGATCGAGAATATCCGCAGAAGACAGATATTTCTCAAGACCTTTTGAAATACAAATGTAATCAATCCTCCACCCGCGATTCGAAACCCTCGCCAGTTCTCGATAAGACCACCATGAATAACGCTTCGCCTCCGTTGGCTTGAAATAACGGAAGGTGTCGATAAAGCCCAACTCGAGAAATTCATCAAACCAAGCGCGTTCCTCCGGAAGAAATCCACTTTCCTTAGACAGTCGGATCGGATCATGGACGTCAAGGGCCTCATGAGCCACATTGTAATCACCGACCACAACCACTTCGCGACCTGAATTGAGTTTTTCTTTAAGGTGAAGATTGAGATCCTTCAAAAACTTTTGCTTGAAGTTGTGTCGCTCCAATCCTGAGCCGCCATTGGGAAAATAGATATTGTAGAGATCAAAAGGACCATGATCCGTCATCACAATACGTCCCTCTGACTCGTACTCTGGAATATCCATAAAGTTATACTGCACTTTCAAGGGCTCTTGATTCACAAAGGTTGCCACCCCTGAATAACCCTTGCGCACAGCAGAGGACCAAAAAGAATACATCCACGCCAACTTCCGCGCCTCTGTCTCGACTTGATCAATATGAGCTTTTGTTTCTTGAACACAGAAAATATCAGGCTTCTCGGCTTGAATAAAATCTCGCAAACTTTTTTTGTAGCAAGCTCTTATCCCATTCACGTTCCAAGAGATGATTTTCACAGTTTCTCCTTGAGTTTCAGTCACAACAGGGGCATCAATATAATCTCTCTAGCAGATCTAAGGAGATTGTGTCTATGCCAATGATTCATCAGCCCGCACCGCAATTTTCAGCGCAAGCCGTTTACGATGGTGGCGAAGTTAAGGATATCAAACTCAACGACTTCAAAGGAAAATGGGTGGTTTTATTTTTCTACCCTCTCGACTTCACCTTTGTGTGTCCAACAGAGCTCACTCAGTTCCGTGAACATCTCGATGATTTCCGCGCGGCGGGAGCTCAGATCATTGGTTGCAGTGTGGACTCCATTCACTCGCACAAGCGCTGGTTGCGCGATGATTTGGGGAATTTAGGCTATCCTCTCATCGCCGACCTCACGAAAAGAATTGCCAAAGACTACGGCGTTCTATTTGAAGATCGCGGTATCGCCACACGCGCCACTTTCCTGATCGATCCTGAACAAAATATCCAGTACATGGGTATTCACAATACGGCAGTAGGTCGTGATGCGAGAGAAATTCTTCGCGTGCTTCAAGGTTGCCAATCCGGCGAGCTGTGCCAGGCCGGTTGGAAAAAGGGAGACATGCACATCACGCCTTTAAAATAGATTATGAAAACGAAATCAGCTTTCATTCAGCAATTGCAATCTTCTTTGGAAGGGCTCAAGCAGTTTCCTTTGGATGATCTGATTTCGGAAAATCTTTTATCTCCCTTTTCACTGGAGATTCCTTCTGCGATTTTGCAGCAGGCACAAAATATTGTCGCCTCTTTGTTTCACCTGCGGGAGCAGACTTCGTACGCAGCCCACTATGCTGCCACTCTCCAAGAGAAAGCCTTAAAAGATCCCGCTAATAAATCCATTATGATGAGTTACGACTTTCACGTCGATCCTCAACAGAATTTAAAGTTAATCGAGATAAATACGAATGCCGCCTTTCTGATCCTCGGCCATCAGATGTACGCCAGCAAAGGGCATCCGCTGCCGGTGCCTGATTTCTCTTTGCTGGAAATCGGCGACTCCATTCGCCAGGAAATGCAGCTGCAAGGCAAAGCGGCGCCGAATGATATGAAGGTGGCTATCATTGATCAAGCCCCTTCTGAGCAGCGTTTGTATATCGAATTTCTCGCCTACAACGAGCTTTTTAAATCCTGGGGTTGGGATTCGCGCATTTTAGATTATCGCGAGCTCTTTCAGGGTTTCACTCCGGACTTTATTTACAATCGCTATACGGATTTCTTCCTCAATGATGCGAGCAGCGCTCCTCTGCGGGAAAAATTTCTAAATCGCAAAGTATGTCTGTCGCCCAATCCCTATGAGTATTTCCTTCTCGCAGACAAGCAACGCATGATTGATTGGAGTGAGCCCGGATTTTTAGAGCGCCACATATCCAATCCTCAACATGTTCAGAATATTCGCCAGTGTCTCCCGATCTCCCATGAGCTCTGCCCGGCAAAGGCTGAGCAGATCTGGGCGCAACGAAAGACTTTGTTTTTTAAACCTAAAAATGCCTTTGGCTCCAAGCAGACCTACCGTGGTTCTTCAATCAGTCGCAAAGCTTTTGACGAGCTGCTGGGGCAGGATATTATCGCTCAAGAGTTCGTTCCCGCAGCAGAGCAAACATTTGAAACACCCGAAGGGCCCCAAAATTTCAAATACGATCTTCGTTGTTATGCTTACCAAGGGCGTGTGCAATTGATTTTGGCGCGCCTCTATCAGGGACAAGTGACGAATCTAAGAACTCCTTACGGTGGTTTTGCCACGGTTTTATTGCGGCCATGAAGTGGTGGGGCGTATTCCTTCTCAGCACCATTAGCATAACAGCCTTCGGGCAGGAACTGCCGATTGGTTTGCGTGAGGGGCTTTTGGGAAACTCAGGGGTGGCTCTCACAACCAGCACGGCGGCCTCTTATTACAACCCCAGCTTGCTTCGAGATCGCGAAGACAATTCCTATTCTATTGGAGGCAGTTCCTTTTCCTCCATGAAGTTGGAGAGTTCAGGCACTCACACCAGCTCCACCAATATCTCTCCTTCTTATGTCAGCTCCATTTTAGTGGGGGACAGTCTGGTTCATGAGTTTTTCTATCTGACCTTAGCTTCAGGCACGTTGTGGAGTGAATCCCAAAATACCAGCACTTCGTATACAAATGCTATGAATATCGGTATCAGTCGATTCGGATACAGTATGGCCTTTCGCTCGATTCCCTTTGCGATGCAATTTCTCGGGCGTTATACAGATGCCAGCCTTATCGGATATGGTGAAGGGCAATCACCTAATATGACTTTTCACCAACAAGCGGATGTGAAGGATTTGGCAGTGGCTCTGGGACTTTCCGGCCACGCCCGCTTTAAATCTTATTCCCTTGGTTTTAATTTTATTACTCGTGGTTTGAAAATCTATAAAGCTGAAAAGGGCTTCACAAGAATATTCGTTCAGGGATCTCCTAATCCCAATGATTATATCATCACAGAAAAAAGCTCTGCTCCACTCTCGATATCTGAAGAACGACAATCCTTGAAAATAGGTCATTCTTTTGCAAATAACGGACATGAATTTGTCACTGATTCTTTTCTTGTTGAAACGCCTGAAGCTGAAAACACCTACAACTTTTATCAAAGTTTTGGTTATATGCTGACTTCACAAAATGGCCATCAACTCATGACGGGTGTTCGTCACGCTCTAGGACCTGAAATAAAATACTTCGGACAGGATATTTATGCTTCCGTTGGATACTCCTGGAAAACCCGTGGTCTGCGCTCTTCCTTCGGCGTCTTTTACAATCAAAAAGACCTCAACACTCAATACTCCGTGGTTGGCCTCAACTTTGCCAGTGAGTTTTCTTATTAAGGTTGGCCGTGCAACATGGCGAATGAGCTTTCCAGGCTGTTTGCATAGGCTTGTAGCTTTTTTAATAAATGACCTTTATATAAGTCATAAAGATACATAATGACCCATAAAAAGGTCAATATTGCTATTGAAGCCTCTCTCTGTTCGGTGTAAAATGACTTATATGAAGGTCATTATAAGGAATAATGACTTACAAAGCGGTCGTTTTATACGAGGTTTTCATGAAAAGATCCTATCTAAAACAGAGCAAAGAGGCCGTCCTATTATTGGGTCAACAGATCAAACTTGAGCGCAAGCAAAAAAAAATGAGTGAATTCGATTTGGCAGATCGCTCAGGAATCGCACGGTCCACTCTTCAACGCATAGAAAAGGGTGATCCCTCCGTAGAAGTCGGAATCGTTTTTAATGTCGCAGTTATCGTAGGCATCCAGCTTTTTGATGTGGAGAACAACTACACCTCGTTGCTTTCACAGACTCAGGATAAACTGAAACTTCTTCCAAAAAGAATTCGCAAAAATCTGACTGACGAAGAGGTGTACGATGACTTCTAAACTCTCTCCTCAATCAGCCTTTGTCTGGATGTGGCTGCCGGGCGAAACATCCCCGGTGATTGCCGGCAGACTTGTTCAAGATGGGCCGACATTAAAGTTTAATTACGGTAAGAGCTATTTAGAGCGCACCCCTAAGATTTCACTCTATACTCCAGAGCTTCCTTTAAAGGCCGGCAGCATCGAACCTTTACCCGGACTGAAGATGCCCGGATGCATCCGCGATGGCGCTCCCGACGCCTGGGGCAGAAGAGTTATCATCAACAGGAAATACGGAAAAAAAGGTGATCAGATCGATTCCGACAGCCTCAGTGAGCTCTCATACTTGCTTGAGTCCGGCTCTGATCGGATCGGCGCTTTGGATTTTCAATCCTCTGAAACCTATAAGCCTCGCGATACCGAAGGCGTGTCTCTGGAAGCACTGATGCAAGCAGCAGACCTTGTTGAAAGAGGACTTCCCCTCCCTCTCGATTTAGATAAAGCTCTCTATCACGGGACAGCAATTGGCGGAGCCCGCCCCAAAGCTTTGATTAACGAAGAAGAACGAAAGTATATCGCCAAGTTTTCCTCCACCAGCGACACTTACAGTGTTATTAAAGCTGAATATATTGCCATGCGATTAGCGGCCTTAGCTGGGCTTAAGGTGGCAAATGTAAAACAAGTTAAAGCCGCTCATAAAGACGTGTTACTGATCGAACGCTTCGACAGGGTTAAAGTAAAAAAAGGTTGGGCCAGAAAATCTATCATCTCTGTTCTGACAATGCTTCATCTCGACGAAAACGTAGCTCGATATGCGAGCTATCAAGACTTGGCGGAAATTATCCGCCAAGATTTCGACAGTGCCACCCCTACACTCAAGGAACTCTTCTCACGTATCGTATTTAATATACTCTGCGGAAATACGGATGACCACGCGAGAAATCATGCTGCCTTCTGGAATGGCTCCCAGCTCTCTCTGACGCCCGCCTATGACATTTGCCCCCAAACGCGTACGGGTGGAGAAGTCAATCAAGCCATGTCTATTCTGGGTCAAGACCGCCGCAGTCAGCTTTCACTCTGCTTAGAGGCGGCAGAAGAAGTCTTTATGCTTTCGCGGAATCACGCCCTGGAGATCATCGAACATATTACCAAGACAATAAGAGATAACTGGTCCACCATCTGCCAGGAGGCTGAGGTCAGCCCTGTGGATGAGAGTCTTTTCAAAAGCCGACAGTTTTTCAACCCGTATGCCTTCGAAGGACTCGACGGCAGTGAAAGTCATCTGATCAAACACCTGCATGACTTTAAAAAAAGTTAAATCGACTCGTTATTTGTCTCGACCAAACTCAAAAGCTTGGCATAAAGATCGATTTTCACAGCTGGAGTCCTTGGCAAATCACGATAGAAACGACTGGAAGCGACTTCAGGCAAACCCGCATTCTCATAGAC
>JBCECD010000144.1:0-410 GCA_039206745.1 Bdellovibrio sp.
ATTTTGGCTTCGGCTTCGTCGATTATGCAAATTGGTTTTTTGCAGGTCGAAGATGCTATCTCTCCCAACTTTGAAAAGTTGAATCCAGTTGAAGGTTTCAAACGTGTTTTCAGTTTGCGTGCGGTAGTGGAAGCTCTTAAGTCCATTCTCAAAATGGGAGCTGTGGGCATTGTCCTTTATTTTCTGTTACGTGGTGAGGCTCGGGAAGTTCCCTACATGCTGACTTATTCCCTGGAGCAGATCTTTGCTTATCTGGGGACGGTGGTGTTCAAACTTCTTGCAGGTGTCGGAACAGTGATGTTTGTGATCGCGGCTGCGGATTACTTCTATCAGCGTTGGGATCTTGAAAAAAAGATGATGATGACCAAGCAAGAGGTCAAGGAAGAACACAAGCAGCGTGAGGGTGATCC
>JBCECD010000144.1:420-5714 GCA_039206745.1 Bdellovibrio sp.
ATCAAATCACGCATCAGTCGTATTCAAAGGGAAATGGCCAGCAAACGCATGATGGCTGAGATTCCTAAAGCGGATGTGGTGATCACCAACCCGACTCATATCGCGGTGGTTCTGAAATACACCGACAACTTGCCAGCTCCTCAAGTGGTTGCCATGGGAGCAGATCACGTTGCGGAAAAAATCAAGGAATTGGCTCGCGAAAACAATGTTCCGATTGTGGAAAACAAACCTTTGGCCCGAACTATTTTCAAAACGTTGAAGATCGGGCAGGTTATCCCCCGCGAACTGTTTGTGGCTGTAGCGGAAGTGCTTTCATATGTTTACCGTTTACGTAGGAAGAAAAGATAATGGATCAAGCGTTTCAATTTTTAAAGAGATTTGAGCGAGTCACTAAAAATACAGATCTCTTAATTGCCTTTGGCCTTTTAGCGATTTTGGCGGTGATGATTATTCCATTACCTCCATTTTTGCTGGACATCAGTCTGACATTTTCATTAGCGATCAGTATCTTAATTTTATTGGTGAGCATTTATACTCAGCGGGCTTTGGATTTTACTTCCTTCCCTTCCTTGCTGTTGATGACAACGTTATTCCGTCTGTCGCTGAACGTGGCGACCACGCGTTTGATTTTGACTCATGGTCATGAAGGGGAGCGAGCCGCCGGTGATGTGATCGCGTCTTTCGCCAACTTCGTTGTGGGCGGAAACTATGTGATCGGTTTCATCATGTTTGTGATCCTGATCGTCATCAACTTCATCGTTATCACCAAAGGTTCGGGTCGCGTGGCGGAAGTCGCAGCTCGTTTCACTTTGGATGCGATGCCAGGTAAGCAGATGTCTATCGATGCGGAGTTGAACTCGGGTCATATCACCGAGGCGGAAGCTCGCAAGCGCAGAAAGCAAATCGAGCAGGAAGCGGATTTCTACGGAGCCATGGATGGTGCCTCGAAGTTCGTACGCGGTGATGCGATTGCCGGTATCATCATCACTATCATTAATATCTTGGGTGGTCTGTGTATCGGAGTTATTCAAAAAGGTTTGGATGTCTCCACAGCAGCTCAATACTATACGATGTTGACTATTGGGGATGGCTTGTTGTCGCAAATTCCTGCGTTGATTATTTCCACAGCGGCCGGTGCGATCGTAACCAGAACGTCGAATTCCGATAAAGACATGGGTGCGGAGGTAACCAGTCAATTGATGGTGAACCCTCGTGCGATCATGATCGCTGGGGGAGTATTAATTCTTTTAGGTGTGATTCCTGGTTTGCCAACTCTGCCATTCTTGACAATGGGTGCGATCCTTGCCGGTTTATCTTGGGCTATAAAACGTTATCGTGTGGAGGCTGCGGATGCAGAGAAGAAGAAAATAGAAGCTTCTGCGGCGGCTCCGAAGAAAGAAAATATCGAGACAATGCTGCCTCTCGATATGGTGGAATTGGAAGTGGGTTATGGCCTGATCAATATTGTTGAATCAGATCAGAGCGGGGACTTGTTAGAGAGAATTGTCAGCATCCGTAAACAGTTTGCGTTGGATTTGGGAATCGTGGTGCCGAGTGTTCATATCCGTGACAACTTGCAGCTGGCTCCGGGTGAGTACCGAGTTCTTATTAAGGGGAACAAAGTCGGCGGTGGTATCTTGCGAGCGGAATCTCTGTTGGCGATGGACCCTGGTAACGTGGCAGATCGTTTGGAAGGTATTCCAACAAAAGAACCGGCCTTCGGTTTGGATGCTCTGTGGATTTCACCTTCGCGTAAAGAGGATGCTGAAATTGCCGGTTACACGGTTGTGGATCTGCCGACGGTTATGGCCACTCATCTTACTGAAATTATCCGTGGTCATGCCCATGAGTTGTTGGGACGTCAGGAAGCTTCCTCGCTTATCGGGAACTTCAAGAAGTCTCACCCCAAAGTGGTCGAAGAGCTCATCCCCGATATGCTGCCATTGGGCTCGGTCGTGCGTGTGATGCAAAACTTGTTGCGTGAGCAAGTTTCAATCCGCGATCTATTGACGATTTTTGAAACTTTGGCTGATGAGGCTCCACGGACAAAAGATATTGAAGTTCTGACGGAACAAGTTCGTCGTGGCTTGGCCCGAGGAATCACGGCGAAATATACAACGGAACAAGGTCATATTCCTGTTATGACTTTGCATCCGATTATTGAAGAAACTATTGCCAACTCTCTGTTGCAGACGGAGCAGGGAGTTCAGTTAGTGATGGACCCGACAACGGCGCATCGTCTTATCAACGAGATTGCGCGCGCGGTGGAGAACCATCCGGAAGTGGCCAGTCAGCCCATTTTGCTGACCAGCCCGACCTCTCGCCGTCACTTGTATAAGCTCACATCTCGTTTTATCCCTCAACTTGTTGTCTTATCACACAACGAGCTGACATCAGACGCGGATGTGCAATCGGTAGCACTTGTGGAGATGAGCCATGCAGGTTAAGAAGTTTGAAGCACGTACGATGAAAGAAGCTTTGGAGATGGTGAAGACCCAGCTGGGTCCGGACGCTATTATTCTTTCGGCTCGAGACAATAATAAGAGTTTCGGATTGGTCGGGGAAGGCAGTGTGGAGATCACGGCTGCGGTGTCGGAAGAAACTCTGCAAAAGAAAAAGTTTGCTGAGTCTCGGTTGCGAGATCAGGATCGAGAGAAATTTTTAAAGAGCCCGGCTCGTCAGCAAAAAGAACTGATTCATAAAATGGTGGAAAAGCATGTGCAAAAGAATCAGGCTCCTCCTGCCATCACCCAGCGACGATATATTGAAATTGAAGATGAAGCCGAGTTCTCTCGTCAAAAGCAAATCGCGGAAGAGAGAGTGCGAGCGGCGGCAAAGAGAGCCTTAGGAGCCTTTGAAGAGCAGGAAGAGATTCTGCAAAAAGGGGTCGCCGCCAGGAAGAATGTGGCTCCTGTAAAGGTGATCCCGACAGCGGAGGCTCACGAGATCACAGCTTTGAAAAATGAGATTGCCAGCTTGAAGCAGGTGATTTCACATTTTCAACAGATCCCTCAGAACTTTGTGGGGACTCATCCCGGCGCGGATTATGGCATTCCCTATGATCTGAGTTTTATTTTTGAAAAACTCACTCGGGCAGGAATGGCTGCGGAGATTGCAGCGGAAATTCTGACAACGGCTCAGGAGTCTTTGCCGGCTTTGAAGTTGAAAAATCGCTCGCTCATTGAGGCGTGGGTGGCTCGTCATGTTTTGGATACAACTCGCACAAGTTCCCACCCTACTCAGGGAAAGATCCATTGCTTTGTGGGGCCTGCGGGAAGTGGGAAGACTTCGGCTTTGATTAAAATGGCCAGTCAGATGGTGGTGCGTGAAGGGAAAAAGATTGCTCTTTTCACAACGGATACTTTCAAAGTGGGCGCCGCCGACCAGATGAAGATTTATGCACAGATTCTCAATGTGCCCTTCTCGGTGATTCGCAGTCAGAATGATTGGACTCATCTTATTCGGTATTTGGCGAATGTGGACTGTGTGCTGGTGGATTATACGGGCATCAGTCTGAAGAACAACGATGAAATTCACATGTTGAAGAGCTTGCTTCCTCCTGGGGCGATGTCTCCTCAGATTCATTTGGTGCTTTCAGCCAATGCTAAAGATGGAGACGCGACGGAATTGGGACGTCGCTATTCTGTCTTAGGTTATAAAGACGTGATCTTCAATGGTCTGGATGAGTCCACTCAGCATGGCACAATCTATAATTTCATGCGTCGCTTTGATGTGCCTTTGCACTCCTTCGGCATTGGATCGCGTGTTCCAGAGGACTTTGAATTTGCAACCAAAGAGCGTTTGTTGGATCTCATTTTTAAAATTACCAAACTCAAACAGCAGGATTCGGAAGCTATATGAGAACACTTTCATCTTTCGATATGTATAAAACGCGAACGATCAGTATCACTTCCGGCAAAGGAGGCGTAGGGAAAACCACTTTGGTGGCCAATCTCGCTTTGTCCCTTGCCCAAAAAGGTAAAAAAGTTTTGATCTTGGATGGTGACTGGGGAATGGCGAACGTGGATATCTTCTTTGGAGTAAAGCCACAGGGGCATATCCAGGATATTTTGGCGGGTCGTAAAGAGATGAAGGATATCTTGATGGAGGTCTCCAAAGATATCTTCTTGCTTCCCGGTGGCAGCGGTGTGGTGGAGTTCAATAACATGAATCATTTTGAGCGCCGCGCCCTGATGGAGGCGGTGAGTGCTTTGCCTTTGGGAGTGGACTATCTGCTGATTGATACGGCTCCTGGTATTGCTGAAAATGTCTTGTTCTTGAATTCGGCGGCGCAGACAGTGTCTGTGGTGATCACTCCGGATCCTGCGAGTTTTGCCGATGCCTATGCATTGATTAAAGTTTTGAATCAGAAGTACAAAGTGAATCGTTTCTCCATCGTCTGCAATCAAGTGCGCGATGAGCAGGATGGTTTGGGATTGTTTCAGCGCTTTAATGACGTTGTCAGCCGCTTTCTCTACATAGGTCTGGATTACTGGGGTGCTGTTCCGAATGACAGTCAATTACGTCGAGCCACACAAATGCAACGTCTCATTGTGAGACAGGATGCCGGTGCAGAATCGGCTAAAGCCATTACGCAAATCAGTCGCCAGATTGAGAAATCCTCAAGACAAATCGAGAGTGCCGGGGGCATGCAGATGTTTTGGGATCAGGTCGTTGGATTTGCTTAAGAGAATTGGACTTTCGACACTCAGAGCGGTTTGTTAATATAGATTTTAAGAGGGTAAAATATGGGGAAAAATGCGGCGCTGTTGAAGAAGTATAAGGAAGAGCCACGTAAGTTAGCAGCCAATCAAAAAGATGATCTGATTAAAGAATATGCTCCACTTATCAAATTCATTGCGCAAAAAATTGCCGTTCGTCTGCCCTCCAATATCGAGTTGGATGACTTGATTTCTGCGGGCGTTATCGGTCTGATGGATGCTATTGAAAAATATGACTCCACTCGTGACAACAAATTCAAAACGTATGCTGAGTTCCGGATTCGAGGTGCCATTCTCGACGAATTGCGTGCTCAGGACTGGGTTCCACGTTCCATTCGTGATAAAGCCAAGCTTCTGGATAAAACCATGGTGCAATTGGAAGCGGATTTAGGTCGAACACCGACGGATGAGGAAATTGCAAAGACTTTGAATGTCAGCATTGATGAGTTCCACGATCTCGTGAATCAAGTTCGTCCTGTCAGCTTATTGCCTATTGATCAGGCCACCAGCTTCAGCAATACCGACAAAAAATCCATCATGGATATTTTGGAAGGCTCACGCCTGAACAATCCG